>JAGYML010000006.1 GCA_018400615.1 bacterium
ACTAAAAAAACTGCGTTCTTCACGCAGAAGAACGCAGTTTTATAATAGGTTTTGTAAAAGGGGATGAATCAGTCGGTTTTGACGGGTAGAATAAGCTGTAGCATGTCGTCATCATACTCGCCTTCAATCACGAAAGGTCGAATCTCGCCTGTGAATTTTACAGTGACTTCACTGGAGTTGAAAACTTTCAACGCTTCAAGGAAGTATTTTGAGCTAAACGCGATTTTTATGGGTGAGCCAACCACTTCATCAACCGGATAGACTTCTTCAAGCACACGCCCGATTTCAGGCGAATTAGAAGATATTTCAACCGTATCGTCTTGACGCATGTTCAGTTTGACTATTGCATTCTGACCATCGCGACTTGAAAGCAAACTTGCCCGTTCAATGGATGTGATCAACTGTTCCTTGTTGAATTTGATTTGAACCGGGTATTCCTGGGGAATCAATTTGGACGTTTCAGGGTAATTGCCTTCCAGGAGTCTGGTTTGGAAAAGAATGTTTTTGTACTTGAACAATACCTGCGACTGATCAAAATGGAGTTCTACATCACTTTGATTGTCTTCAAGAATGCGCATGAGTTCTTCTAAGCTACGCCCTGGAATAATGACATTCATCTTATCATAGGTGTCTTCAAGAGAAATCGTTTTTTGACTCAAGCGGTATGAATCGGTCGCCACGCCATTCAGTCGGTCTCCGTCAATTGTCAAATTGACCCCCGTTAGAATGGGACGGTTCTCAATCGACGAAGTTGCAAAAGCGGTTTGTCTTATGAGTGTTTTAAGGGTTCTGACATTGACTTTGATGAACGAATCCTTTTTAGTGAATTGAATGTTGGGATAATCTTCCAAATCAAGGGTGTTGAGCGTGATATCGGAATGATCGGCTTCAATTCGCAATAAATTGTCTTCCGCTTTGGAAAAGGTGATGGTCTGGCCATCAAGTTTGCGTACAATTTCAATGAAGTACTTACCAGGGATAAGCGCAGAGCCTTTTTCCTCTACATCAAGCCCTCCATCTTCAACGCTGATATTAATAGAAATGTCTGAATTACTAGTTGTGATGGCTAAGGCATTAGCCTCTACATCCAATTTGACACCCTGAAGTGCAGGGTTGGGTGTTTTGTTTGAGAGTGCCTTTTGAGCAATCAACAAATGGTAGAGCAGTTTGTCTTTATTAATTTCAAATCGCATGGGACCACCTTCTGTTAATTATTTTATTTTTTATTGATTATTGTTATTAGGGGGTGTGGAGATGTGGACATCTAATTTATTATAGCATATTATAGCGGTTTTAGCAGTCTTTTTTACGCATTTTCTCCACATTTGTGCTTTAATTTTTCAACATCGATTTTCAGGTCTTTATCGATTTGCAGATCGTTGTGAATTTTTTCTACGGAGTGCATGACGGTGGAATGATCACGGTTCATGAAATAACTGCCGATTTTCTTGTAAGGCAAATCGTAGATATCCTTGATGAGATACATGGCGATTTGTCTTGGATAAAGGTACATGCGCTTACGTTTTTTGGAGATGAGATCACTGGTGGAAATATTGTAGTAATCACTGACGACGCTCAATAAATTCTGTAATTTGTCCTTGATGAAGTTCTTGGAGCTTTTCTTGGGTTGAATCAGATTTACAAGTGCGATTTCTGCATTTTTTATCGTGAAATCATAATCAAAGGCGGTACAATAGAACAAGACACGTTTCAAGGCGCCTTCGAGTTCACGGACGTTGTTGTCAAAGACACTTGCTATGTATTCGATGACTTTTTTTGGAAATATGGAAGGGTCATTGGTTTCTGCCATGAGTTTCTTTTCAAGAATCTTGATTCGATGATCAAGATCCGGTCTGTTGATGTCTACTGTGACGCCCCAGGCGAATCTTGAAGTCAGTCTTGCCATGATATCCCTTAGATCGGACGCTTTTCTATCAGACGTGATAACTATTTGTTTTTGTTGGTCTCTTAGCACTTCAAACAGCTTGAAGAATTCTTCCTGGCTTTTTTCTTTTTTAGCCAGAAACTGAATGTCATCGACCAGTAAAACATCCACGTTTCGATAGATATCGTTGAATTCCGTGTATTTTTTCTTGCTTGAGTATTTTACATAATCCTCTACGAACTTATCGGCTTTTACATAGAGCACACGTGTATTGATATCGCCTTCCAGTATGTAGTTTCCAACCCCTTGCATAAGATGGGTCTTTCCAAGACCTACATCCCCGAATATATATAAAGGATTTGCGACAATGCCTGGTTGATCCGCGACTTTCAAAGCGGACGTGTAGGCCAAACGGTTGGAGTTCCCCACCACAAAGTTTCTAAAATTATAAGATGAATTCAAGTTACTGTTTAAATAAGCCTCATCATAAACTTCATGATCAGGATGGTTCAGCTCACGACTCTTCTCATCCTGAAGCTCTTCTTCCGCCTCTTCCTTGGTGAGCAGTCGATACTCATGCTTTTCACTTACATAGTTCTCCAAAAGACGGTTCATGCGTTTAAGATAGAGCATTTCGATGCGTTTTTTGATGAAATCATTATCAACGAGGAGATAGATGTAGTTGTTTCTGACTTTAAAAACCGAATCGACAGACTCGAATATTTCTTCGAATGTATTGCTCTCCAATTGGGAGGCAAGCTGGGTCTTAACTTCATGCCAAATTTCTGCTTGTTGTTCCATTTGCGTATCACCTCGATATTCAAGCATAGTTTAGCATAGGAAAATGTATAAAAAAACAAAATCTTATCAACATAAAATGTGGAAAACTTTTTTATGCACACAGGGTTGTCCACACTGTGGTATAATGGTTATACAGCACTGCATGGACGTTATAAGCCTTTTCAATCTTTCCACATAAGCCCCCTATCCACATTTGCACATTTCCACATTCCAAAATGTGCAAAGCACGCAAACAAAGGATAAATGCGTGTGGAAAACTAGTTTGAAAATTATACAATATAGTGAAATAAAAAATAAAGGTTGACACATGGAGTCAATTTATATATAATTTATAAGCGTAGTTTTAGAACGCCTTAGGAGGTGTTGATGGTGAAACGCACATATCAACCGAACACACGCAAAAAAGCGAAAAAACATGGCTTCCGTGCTAGAATGTCTTCTCCGGACGGCCGCAAAATCCTCGCCAGGAGACGCCGTAAAAACCGCAAACGTCTCACGGCATAACAAGCGAATAATCCTAAACAAATCTTAAAAACCTGCAAACACCTGAAAAGATTCCCTTTTTAGGTGTTTTTAATTTAGGAGGCTTCGCATGAGAAAGCAGTATCGCATTAAGGATTCTAACGAGATCAAAACTGTATTGAATGCCCGTAGGAAAAAAGCTGACGGGTTTTTTTCCTTATATGTTAAACCCAACAACCTTTCCCATTTCCGTTTTGCGGTAAGTGTTGGAAAGAAGTACGGCAATGCAGTCGCTCGTAACAGAATCAAAAGGCAGGTTCGCATGGTTGTAGCCAACCATGTAAAAAGAAGCATGGGAATGGATGTGTTTATCATTATCCGTCCCTCTGCTTCAAAATTATCTTATCGATCCATAGAAAAGAAATTAAAAAAATTATTGGATGCTCAAAAAATTTCAAGAGGTGAAAATTCATGAACAAAAGTACCAGAAAGATTTTACTGTTAGTTGTTGTGCTGATGTTCATCGTAACCCTGGCCGGTTGTGATGTTGAACATTATGAACAATCGATTGACGCAGAAGGCGGATTCGCCTGGATGCAATGGATTGTAACGAAAATAGCCGAACTTACTGTAGGTATTTCACGCTTTGCCGGCGATCATTACATTGTTGGACTGTTTACGGTTACACTCTTAATCCGTATTGTTGGGTGGCCTATTTATTCAAAAAGCAACGCCATGAGTTCGAACATGCAAATTGCCCAACCAGAAATGAACCGTGTTCAGGAGAAGTATCGCGATAAAAAAGACGAAGCGTCTCAACGTCAGTTGCAACAGGAAATGATGCAGGTTTACAAGAAATACAACATCAACCCGCTCGGGTGCCTTTTACCTTTCTTGCAAATGCCTATCTTCGTCGCAATGTATCAAGTAGTAAGACGCCTTCCCAAAACCGAACGGTTCCAAGATCTTGATTACAACTTCTTTTTCCTGGATTTCCAAGGAGCGAGTCCACTGGATGCAGGAGTCGCGTTTAGTTTTGCAGACCACTGGGTCAACATTCTACTTGCAGCCATCGTGGGTACGACCATGTATTTCTATCAACGCTACGCCATGAGCAAACCGGAATACCTGCAAAACAAGAAATATGATTCAGCCAAACAACAGCAATCCCAGCAGACAATGAAGTACATGACTTACTTCATGGTCATCATGCTTACATCCATTGCGTTTACCAACATAGGTATCGCTGTATACTGGATTATCGGGAACTTGTTCCAATTCCTTCAAACTTATGTAAATCGCAAGAAGAACTACAAGCGTCATTTTGAAAACAATAACATTACGTGAAGGTGATTTCATGAAAACCATGACCATAGAAACAAAAAACGTAGAGGAAGCAAAGCTGGCGGCTGAAAAAGAACTTAGAATCGGCCGACGCTATCTTAAGTTCGATACTGTTGAAAAAAGAAGTATGCTCGGGCTTAAAAAGACCTACACAATAACAGCCAGTGTAGATGTGGATTTGAGTGAACTTGGTTTGAATACTTTGAAAACCATGTTTGAAAACATGGGTGTCAAAGCGGAAATCAAAGTGGCATCAAGTGAAGACAACAATATTGCCTATTATGTGGAGACCGATGAAAATCCGGTATTAATCGGTAAGAATGGTAAAACACTTGAAAGCATCCAATTCTACATTCGCAACCTTCTTAATATTTTCACAGACGAGCGTGTCATTGTGCTTGTGGATATTGGGGGCTATAAAGCTCAAAGAAGGAAACAATTGGAAATCCTCGCAACCAAAACCGCCAAAGAAGTCGCACGCAGCAAAGTGCCTGTGAAACTCGATCCGATGAACGCCTATGAAAGACGCATCATCCATACCAAACTTGCGGAATGGCGCGATGTGACCACGCGTTCACAAGGCGAGAAACAAAACCGTCACTTAGTGATTGAGCCAAAGAAATAATGAAATTGGTGGTCGGTCTTGGAAACCCTGGAAAAAAATACGCTAAGACAAGACACAACATCGGATTTCTTTGTTTGGACGCGTTTGCCCACGAACAGGGGCTTAGTTTTTCCTATGAAAAAAAGTTCATCGGTGAAGTCGCTAAGCACAAGAGCACCTATCTTTTAAAACCCCATACCTATATGAATAATTCCGGGAATGCGGTGCAACGCATCATGGATTATTATGACATTGATACGGAGGATATCCTGGTAATCTATGACGATTTGGATCTCCCCACTGCCAAGATACGCATTCGCTACAAAGGCAGTGCAGGCGGTCACAAGGGGATACGCTCAATCATGAGCGCCCTTGGAACACAGGCTTTCAAACGTATAAAATTCGGGATTGACAAGCCCTCGAGAATGCCCACACCCGACTATGTCCTCTCATCCTTTGCAAAAGCGGAGGGAGACCGCGTCATCGAATCGATTGACCGTGTCAAACACGCAATTAGGGATTTTTCGGACAACGAAGCCTTTACAAACATCATGAATACCTACAATAAGGATTAGTCCAAAAGCGGTGAATTCACCGCTTTTTTTCATCTTTATGGCCTATTCATTTAAAACATGCTAAAATACATTTAACCCCCCGGCACACCTTGTGCGGGGTTCCTTACGTGGAGGTCCTTATGAACCCTTTGATTAATCTTTTAAAAAAGAAGGCTTTTTTCAAAAAAATCGAAGCATTGCTTGAGTTGGATACACTGGAATTGAGTGATACGAATGAGGCGCTCAATGCGCTCATCATTCAATACGTATACACCCATACCCATAAAAACGTCCTTGTGGTGAATCACAATCTTTATCATGCCCAGAAAACCTTTGATGGATTGAGTCGCGCTCTTGATGATGCGCCTTTGTTTTTTCCTCAGGATGAATTTCTGACCACGGACATGCTTGCGATGAGTGAAGATTTGAAGTTTCAAAGACTCGACACTGTAGAAAGCTTGCTCAATCAGGAGAAATCACTGGTGGTGACCCACCCCACTGGCTTGCTCAAATACCTCCCTCCCAAAAGAAAATTTGAAACCCATACCCATGAATACAGTGTGGGAGACGAAATAGAACCGGAGGCACTAAAAAAGGAATTGGTGACATTGGGCTACACTTATGCAAGCGAAGTCGAAAAAGTGGGCGAATTCGCGAGCAGAGGAAGCATTATCGATATTTTTCCAGCAGGCTACAGTGAACCACTTCGGCTTGATTTCTTTGATATAGAGATTGATTCAATCAGAAAATTCGATGTCGATTCACAAAGGTCCAAGACCTCAATCAAATCATTCTCGCTCTTTCCTCGTTCTGAATTCTTTTATGATGAAACGGAACTGAATACGGTTAAAAACAAGATGAATGCATTATTGAATTCCAAGACGTATTCACAAGAGACGGTTGACCGGGTGAAAACGGAACTGAATGATCTTGAAAACCACGATGAGCCCGACCGCCTTTCGCGCTACATGGGATTCATGTATGATTATCAGGAAACGCTGAGTGATTACCTTGATGACCCCATAGTCATATACATCAATTATCCGGATATCAAAAATGCCTATACGGGGATTTTGAACGACCTCGGTGACTGGATGGTGGAGAATGGGGATTACCCATCTCTGGGCTTTGAATTCATCAAGGATCTTAACCGCCTATACCATTACAAGTCCGTTCATCTCAATCAATTCAGAAATCCGGATCCATTGCCTAACCATCTTGCGCTAAGAACCAAGCAATCCATTCAGTACACTCAGAACATGAAAATGTTCATCAAGGACCTCAAGAAAAAGGATGGATTTGCGACGACTCTGATTTCATTGACCAATCAAACGCGTTTGAATACCCTTAAAGAGGTGTTTGAAGAACACACTATTGATTTCAAGCTTTTGGGCAAAAAAGACATCCCTTTTGAAAACAAAATCAATCTGGTGCAAAGCGATATGCCCTATGCCTTTGAGTGGTTTGACGTATCGCTCGTCGTATTGAATGAAGCGTCCATATTCGAACCCCTTGAACACAAGCCCCAGAGAAAAACCAAGAAAGTCTTCAAGGACGCAGAGAAAATCAAGAAGACCGAAGACCTTAAAAAAGGGGACTTTATCGTTCACTATGATCATGGGATAGGGCGTTATCTAGGGATTAAGACGATGACACTCAATGAACATACCAACGATTATATCACCCTTTCCTACAAAGGGGACGATACACTTTATATCCCGGTGGAAAACATCCATCTGATTCAAAAATACGTGGCCCATGAAGGCGTCAGACCCAAAGTGAACAAACTTGGAAGTGGCGACTGGGCCAAAACCAAACAACGGGTTCGTAAAAAAGCCAAGGACATAGCCAAACACCTCATCGAACTTTACGCAAAAAGGGAACAGGCCAAAGGCTTCGCCTATTCTAAAGACCCCGATATCATGAATCAGTTTGAAGCTGATTTCCCTTATGAAGAAACAGAAGACCAACAAAAAGCGATTGAAGCCGTCAAAGAGGATATGGAAAAACCCATTCCCATGGACCGTTTGATTTGTGGGGATGTGGGGTATGGGAAAACGGAAGTAGCTCTTCGAGCCGCATTCAAAGCGGTTCTTGACAACAAGCAAGTTGCTTATTTGGCCCCCACCACCATCTTGACCAGACAACATTTCTACACATTCAAAAGACGGCTTGCAAAACATGGCATCAAAGTAGCACTTTTGAACCGTTTTGTGACAGGTAAAAAACAAAAAGAGTTTCTTGCAGGCATTGCCAAAGGACACTATGACGTTGTAATTGGGACACACAGGCTTTTATCCAAGGATATCGACTTCCATGACCTGGGACTTTTGATTGTGGATGAGGAACAACGATTCGGTGTGGAACACAAGGAAAAAATCAAACAGATGAAATTGCATGTGGATGTTTTGTCATTGTCTGCCACCCCGATTCCAAGAACCCTTCAAATGGCGATGACCGGGGTCAAGAAGATGAGCCTCATTGAAACGCCGCCCAAGGATCGCTATCCCATTCAGACTTATGTACTGAGACGCAGTGATCACGTAATCAAGGATGCCATAGAACGGGAGCTTGGACGGGATGGACAGGTGTTCTATCTATACAACCGTGTCGAGGATATAGAACAGGTTCAAAGGACCCTTGAAAAACTTGTGCCCGATGCGAGAATCATCTATGCTCATGGGAAAATGAACCGCGCCAATCTTGAACGTGTCATGCAGGCTTTTTTAGATCATAAATACGATGTATTGATTTCAACGACCATCATTGAAACAGGCATTGATATTCAAAATGCCAATACGCTTATTGTCCATGAAGCCGACAGACTGGGGTTATCCCAGCTCTATCAGATTCGCGGACGGGTGGGACGGTCCAACCGCATCGCCTACAGCTACCTTATGTATGACAAACACAAACAGTTGAATGACGAAGCCGCTAAACGCCTCCAGGCCATCAAGGAATTCACAGAACTTGGAAGCGGGTATAAAATAGCGGCAAGAGACCTCGCAATACGGGGGGCTGGAGACATTCTTGGAACGGAACAATCCGGATTCATCGACAGTGTCGGTATCGACTTGTTCATGGAGATATTAAAAGAGGAAATTGATAAAGAAAAAGATGATACCTCTAAAGAAAGTTTTGATGAATCGAAGAGAAATGCGGTAAAAATGCCTGCAAGTCGCTATATCCCAGAAGATTATGTGGATGATGAATCTTTGCGAATCGAAATGCACAGACGAATCAGCGCCATAGAGACTTTGGAAGATCTTGGGGATCTTGAAGCGGAATTCGAAGACCGCTTTGGCCCTGTTCCAAGTCAGCTCAAAGCCTACATGCTTGAAAAGCTTTATGAACAATTGGCCCTTAATGCGGGGGTGGAACGAATTTTTGATTCCAAAGTGTCCATCACTTTCGTCATAGATCAAACCCATTCAAAAAACATTCATGGAGAAGCCTTGTTCGCAAAAGCAAACAGTGTATCCAAACATATTTCATTGGCGTATAAACAAGAGAAACTGAGAATAAGCATCGATAAAGGTAAAATCAAACAAAGCATTCTTGAAACCATCATACCGATACTTGACATATTGGCATAATAAAAGGGCTCATTTTTGAGCCCTTTTTTCAATTATAGCGTTTCAAGTGCATTGGTTATCTGGATGGTGGATATGATGGTCAAACGCACAAAGTAAAAGTAAATTATTGTGCCTATGAGGTAGTGATGGATTGCGTAGAGATCTCTGGATTCCATCGTACTTTTCAGATAACGATGCAAGTAGTGGAAAAAGAAGAAAAGCGTGATGAGCACGGCTGCGCCTTCGAAAATCAGAAAAATTACGTCAATCCCGGATTCAATTGCGAACAACGTGTTAATTGAAGGCACTACGATATAGGTGATTGAAATCATGGGGAGCAATAACATGACGAGCAACAATAACTTTGGGAACTGACTGATGGTCGCGGTTTTCACTAGTTTTCTTCCAATCAGGAAAAAGACGAGGGGATGGGCGAGTAAAATATAGATATCAATGATGGTCCGTATGATGGACCAGGTTGATCCTACATCAGAAAGACTTAAAAAAATACCTAAAGCATAGAGAATCAAGGTCAATGCAACTACAATGCCAGTGTAGATGGTTAGGGTTTTATTGGGGTAGGGTTCCACAGCCTTAACCTCCTTTGCGTATCGGGTATATATCAAAGAGAATTATAACACATTTAAATTTATTCGCAAAACTTAATTAATGCCCTTATGCGTCTTGGCTTTCCATAATGGCATCGATGGCCTTTTTATAGCTCATCAGACCTTCGCCCTTGAATGTAGCCTTGCAGGCATCGCGGATTACCGATGTGTGTCTAAAGGGTTCTTCCCGGGTGTCGGGGTCGGTGAGATGAACTTCAAATACCGGTAAATCAATGGCTTTGATAGCATCATACAAAGCATAACTGTAATGCGTGAAGGCCGCCGCGTTGAGGATGACGGCATCAAATCCCATATGGGAAGCATAATGCAGCATATCGATCATGATCCCTTCAAGATTGGATTGCTTGATATCAACTTGTATATGACGGTCTTCAGCATAGGTTTTCAGATTTTCGACAAGTTCATCATAGGTCATGGTGCCATAGATATCGGGTTCTCTTGTGCCAAGCATATTCAAATTCGGTCCGTTAATGATCAAGATAGTCATTGATGGCCTCCTTGATTCTTCTCGCGATGATTGTTTCATCCATGGTATTTTTGTGAATAGTCAGAGTCGCATGGCTTTCATAAAGCGTTTGGCGTTTGGCTTTCAAGGCTTTCAGGTCGTTCATATCCTGTATGAGAGGCCGGTTTTCAAGGCTTTTTTCTTTCAACAGCGTAAGGTCGAGGTCAAGAAAGATTATGAGACTGTTTTGTTTGAGTGCATGCATGGCTTTGTCAGATAAAACAATGCCACCACCAGGTGCGATGACCTGACCATGACGTTTCGCAATATCCAACACCTTGTTGACTTCAAGTGCTCTGAAATACGGTTCACCTTTGGTTTTGAAAATCGTTTCTATTTTGGAACGTTCCTTGCGCTCAATGGACTGGTCTATATCGATGAATGGTTTATCCATTGATTTAGCCATAAGCCTTCCATAATGCGATTTACCACTGAAAGGAAGGCCAATAAAGACGATGTTGTACAGGTCTTTTTCAAGTGTCGAAAAATGGGTTTCATAAGCGGCTTCAAGTGGGGTGTTGAAAAAAAGTTCCTGAGCATAAATGGCTTGCCTTAAAAGCATGGACAGACCATTTATATAACGAACCTTGCGGGCTTCAGCTTCCAGCAACAAATTTGTCTTGAGAGGGTTGTAAACCAGGTCAAAGACAAGTTCCAGGTTCTCAAAAGACCGAAGGGAAAAGGCGAATGATTCTTCGTTGTTGGGGTACATACCTACAGGGGTTGCGTTGATCAAGACGCTCAGGGAGCTGTGTTGAGTAATCTGTGATAACGGGTACTCCTGAACTTCAGGGTGTCTTGCAAAGACGAATAGATTCGAGTACCCTTCATCGCGCAGGGCCATGTTGAGTGTTTTTGAAGTCGCCCCGTTTCCAATGATCCCAACGGGTTTATTTTTAGCCTCGGGAAAATTATTGGCGATAAGGGTTCTCAAAGCCTTATAGTCAGTGTTGTAACCGACTAGTATGCCGTCTTCATCCACGATGGTATTGACGGCCCCTATTTTTTCAGCGGATGCATCCAGGGTGTCAATATAGGGAATGCAGGCCTCTTTATAAGGGTGGGTGACGTTAATCGCCTTGAAAGGCCGTGCTCTGAAAAACGCCTTCAAATCTTCAGTTTCATACAGGTTGTAAGTGATTGAGTCATTCAAACGCTCATGAATGACTCTGCTTAAACTGTGACTCAGTGATTTTCCCAAAAGTCCATACATAATCATGCACCTCTATTTTTGAAGCTTTTTGCTGAGTGTGAAAATCTGTGTGTAAAGTGTTTTAATACTCTCGGCATGTGAATGGTTCTCTGCCTTTTTCAAAATGCTCTTTTCACGGTTTGGATGGCTTACGGCCATGGTTTTTTGCTTCTTGAGTTCACCTACGGCCTTGGTCAGGTCAAAGCGTCTGTCGAGAAGGTCCATGATAGCCTCATCCAGCTCATCAATGGCCTGCCGCAATTGGGTTAGTTCATCCATGATGTCCCCTCGTTTCTGAGAGTGAGTTCCAATAAAGCGAAGTAAGCGACAGCATTAATTACTGGCAAGGCTCTAGGAACTATGCAGGGATCGTGGCGCTTTCCGCTTTCTACGGACACACCTTCATTGTCTTTGAGATTGACTGTATTTTGTTTCTTTCCGATGGATGAAGTCGGTTTGATGGCGGTCTTGAAGATAATCGGTTCACCGGATGCGATGCCTCCAAGGATGCCCCCCATATCGTTTTTGGTGAAGGTAGGGTGGCCATTGTCATCCATCACTACTGGATCGTTGCTTTCGCTTCCGTGCATTCTCGTTATATCAAATCCGCGTCCAAAGGAGACGCCTTTGACAGCTGGAACACTGTAAAGCAAATGAGAGAGTATGCTTTCAAATGAATCGAAAAAAGGTTCGCCTGCGCCCACTGCATCATGGTAAATGACGGTTTCTACCACACCACCTACACTGTCCTTGTCTTCTTTTGCGGCAAGGATGGTGTCTTTGAATAGTTTTTCATTGTCAGGGTCAATGACAGGGAACTCGCTATCTAAAAGCCTTTGGATGGTGGCTTCATCCAGAGGTCTATCATATACGGAGGGGTCGTTTTTTGTGTAAATACTGAGCAAGTGCGAGACAACCAGAGCCTTTTTCTTCTCAAGCATCTGTCTGGACACTTCACCCAAAATGACCAGTGTGGCTGTCATTCTGCCTGAAAAATGGCCGCCTCCACGCTGGTCGAAATTGCCACCGGTTTTGTGATAAGCCGCAAAGTCAGCGTGTCCGGGTCGTACACGGCCCTTGGTGTAAGGCGCACTTTTGACATCTGAATTGGGAATGTAAAAGGTTAAGGGCGCCCCTGTTGTTTTTCCATCAAGCGTACCAGATAGAATCTCGAAGGCATCCTTTTCTCTTCTTGCTGTGGAGTAAGCATGCTTGGAACGTCTTCTGTCAAGCGCATCCACAATCTTGTCAAGATCAAGGGGAAAACCAGCAGGAAGGTTGTGGATGGTAATGCCGACCCCTGGCCCGTGGCTCTCTCCGAATATACTGACGTTTATATGGGTTCCAAAAGTACTCATATTAACAATCTCCTTTGATGATACGTTTTATTTCTTCCTCTTCTGTGACCTTTATGAAGCCATTTCCCACCTTTTCAACGTCGATAATGTGATAGACGTTGTTGAAAACCTTCTTGTCTTCCTTTATATGGTCGGTGAGGTTGGAAACATTCATGGTTTTCGGAATTGAAAGGTCAAGGTCATACCTTTTTAGGATGGCGGTTAAATCGTTATAAAACGGTTTGTTTTTAGCCATGAGTTTCATTCCGATTGCGACACATTCACCGTGAAGTAAAGCAAAGTCGCTTTCTTTTTCAACGGCATGGCCAATCGTGTGTCCATAGTTGAGGGTCTGCCTTTTGCCTTGGTCTTTCAGGTCCCCTTCCACAAAGGCTTGTTTGACTTCCAATGATTGACGGATGATGGAAACAATATCCAAATGATTGAAAGGCTTTTTCAATGCTTCAAACAAAGAAGCGTCTCCAATCAATGCGCTTTTTATGACTTCACTCATGCCACTGTGCATCTGTCTTTTGTCCAAGGTATCAAGGGTGTTTGGGTCAATGATTACTTGTTTTGGGGTGTAAAATGTTCCAACACTGTTTTTGGCGTACTGGGTATTGATGGCAACTTTTCCCCCCACTGAAGCATCCACCATAGAAAGCAAGGTAGTGGGAATGATGGTAAAGGGGATTCCACGTTTGTAAGTGGCGGCTACAAACCCGCCAAGGTCACTGACAACACCGCCTCCCAGCGCAACCAGGTGGGCACTTCTTTGAATATTGAGGCGTTGCATACTCAAAAGCACTGATTCATAAGTAGCCATTGATTTTGAGACTTCACCTTGTTTGACGGTTATCACTTTTTTGGGGTTGAGAAAGGCTTTTACCTTCTCAACATAGATCGAAGGAATTCCATCATCCGTTAGAAGAATGTAAGTTGAGGGGGTGTCAAAGAAATCAGATAGCGTATCCATCAAGCCGCGTTCAATGAACACCGGGTAGGAGTTTTGAACGCCTTTGATATCAAGTTTCATCTGAATCGCGTTCTTCACGCTTGATTTTAGCGCCCAGATTTTCAAGGTCTTCAAAAAAATCAGGATACGATTTTTTTACGTAATGGGCATCAAGAATTTTTGTGGGACGTTTGGCCCATGTAGCGGCTATGGCGCTCATCATGATAATTCTATGATCCTTGTGTCCATCCAATACCAAATCGTCTGAGGTTTTCAAGGTACCCTCAGTAATGATTGAATCGTCTTCTCTATATATCTTGGTTCCAAACGCCTTGAGATTCTCCATGATGCTGTAAGCGCGATCGGATTCCTTGTATTCGAGTCTCTTGACGTCATTGATGACACAGCGTTCTTTGCTGAGGCTTCCCATCAATGCGAGGGCCGGAGCTAAATCAGGACTGTCTTTAATGGTGGTTTCAAACCCGTTGATTGTCGACTGGCTTGTAGTGACACGTCCATCCTTGAATTCAAGATTGCCTCCGGAATTCTTGATAACGGGAATCATGGTCTTGTCACCTTGCAGACTTTTCTCATCAAGTGGGGTTACGGTGATACGGCGGTGTTTGAGTCCGGCTACCATGAAGAGGCTTGCTTGGGAAAAGTCCCCTTCTATCTTGATATCCTTGGATTTGAATTTCTGGTTACCAGGTATTTTATACCCCTTGTCAGCCTTTTCTATGGTAATTCCATAATGATTGAGTACTTCAATGGTCATATTGATGTAGGGCAGCGAAGAAGGGTTGGTGATTTCTAGAAAAGAATCTTCTTTCAACAATGGCAAGGCAAAAAGCATGCCACTGACAAACTGTGAGCTGTATTGACCGTCAATGGTATGATGGCCACTATCCAAAGAGGCTTTCACATGAAGGTTTCCCGCTTCGTCCTTGGATAAAGCATCAGGAAAAATGGCATTATAGGGTTCCATTGGGCGTTTGGACAAGCCTTCACTCAGCAAGAATTTCGTAGGCTGTTCGAAAAGCGCCATGACAGGAATAAGCAAACGGAGTGTAGACGCTGAATCCGTCACGTCCGCTGTGGACATGGAGGTATCGGGTTTTTCAATCCCCGTTACATAAATGGCCTTACCGGATTTTCTAAAGGACGCACCCAGGGTTTTCAGTGCACGGATGGTCGCTCCGATATCCCGATTGGTTCTAAAGGGCGTAATCTTTGATTCACCTTTTGCAAGAGCCGCTCCAATCAAAGCACGGTGCAGCATGCTTTTTGAAGGGGGTATTGAGACTTCGCCTTGGAGGTCTGATGGGTAGATTGTAACATCGTAAGCCATATTATAAACTCCTTTGTAACTTAAAGTTATAAACATTATACATCATCACACTGTTTTGTGCCACTATGTGCCATAATCCATTATGAAAGCGTTTGAAAAATCCATGGGGATGTGTGATAATAAACACGATATGAAAATATGAAATGGAGGGTTTTAATTGGAAAATCAGGATCTCAAAATTGCACAGGAAGCAAAGATGAAAGATATTGGAGACATTGCAAAGGATTTGGGGCTTAAGGAAACCGACATAGAACGCTATGGTAACTTCAAAGCCAAAATCCGTTTGGAAGCCGGCGAAAAACTCGGCAAAGGCAAGGAAGGGAAAGTCATTTTGGTAACTGCGACCAATCCCACACCGGCTGGTGAAGGGAAGTCCACTACGACAGTCGGACTTGGACAAGCCTTCACTCAACTTGGTAAAAATGCGATGATTGCACTTCGAGAGCCTTCATTCGGTCCAGTCATGGGCGTTAAGGGAGGCGCTGCTGGAGGCGGAAAATCCCAAGTGGTGCCTATGGAAGATATCAACTTGCATTTTACGGGAGACATTCATGCCATCACTACGGCCACCAACGCTGTCAGTGCCATGATTGACAACCATCTGCATCAGGGCAATGCGCTTAACATGGATCCCAGAAGAATTACCTGGAAACGTGCATTGGATATGAATGATCGTGCACTTAGAAATGTGACAGTCGGCCTTGGAGGGGTAGGAAACTCCATTCCAAGAGAAGACGGATTCAATATTTCCGTAGCTTCGGAAATCATGGCCGTACTCTGTCTGGCCAAAGATATTCACGATCTTAAAGAAAGAGTCAAAAGAATCGTCATCGGATATACCTATGACAGAAAAGTCCTTACCATTGGGGATCTCGGGGCGCATGGTGCCGTCACGCTTATTTTGAAAGATGCCATCAAACCGAACCTGGTTCAAACGCTTGAAAACACGCCGGCACTTGTTCACGGAGGCCCCTTCGCGAATATCGCCCATGGTGCCAACAGCATCATTGCGACCAACATGGCACGCAAATTGACGGATTACGTCATTACCGAAGCCGGATTCGGTGCAGACCTCGGGGCTGAGAAGTTCATGAACATCGTCAGTAAATCCGCAGGCTTCGATCCAAGTGCGGTCGTCATCGTCACTACGGTCCGTGCACTTAAGATGCATGGGGGTCTCAAGAAGTCCGACTTGAAAGAAGAAAACACCGAAGCACTTAAAAAAGGCATTGAAAACCTTGAAAAACACATTGAAACCGTTCAACACTTCAACTTGCCTTATGTCGTAGCGGTCAACCACTTTGTCCATGATACCGACAAGGAAATCGGCGTGCTCACGGACTGGCTTGCCAAACACAATCACCCTCACGCCATCTCCAAAGTATGGGAAGACGGCGGAAAAGGTGGGATTCCATTGGCCAAAGAAGTCCTGAACCAGATTGAAAACAATACCCAGACATTTACCCGTCTTTATGATTATGACATGCCAATCAAGGATAAAATAAGAACCATCGCGCAAAAAGTCTATGGTGCGAGTGATGTAACATTTGCGAAGAAAGCCCGCAACCAGATCAGAAAATTCGAAAAACACGGTTGGGATAATCTTCCCATATGCATGGCGAAGACCCAAATGTCACTTTCAGACGATCCGAAGGTGTATGGAAGACCCAGAGATTTTACCATCACAATAAGAGAAATCACCCCATCAATCGGAGCAGGATTCCTTGTTGCGATGACGGGCTCCATGATGACCATGCCAGGCCTTCCAAAACGACCTGCCGCAATGGACATGGATGTTGATAAAGATGGCAATGCAGAAGGGTTATTTTAACCCAAAAGGAGAAGATCATGAAAGATTTCGACACGTTCAAAGAACTGCAAAAAACACAAAAAGCCTACCAATATGTATTGACCCTGGCAAGTTGGGATTCGAATACCGAAGCCCCAAAAGCCAGTTTCCCGTTTCGCTCGGAGATGCTAGGCATCATCAGCGGAGAACACTTTTCCCTTTTGACAGACAAGGAATATGTGGAGACAGTCAATGATCTTTATGAAAACGGTGAGGACTTAAACAATCGTCAAACCAGGGAAATCGAAAAAGCGAAGAAGAATCTTGACAAGATTGTCAAAATTCCAAAACGCGACTACATTGAATATTCAAAACTTCTCAACAATGCCCAAAAGGCATGGGAGGAATCCAAAGAAGATTCCGATTATGAAGCATTCAAACCTTACCTTGAAAAGATCATAGCGATGAAAAAGAAAATGGTCAGCTTCAGACAAAAAGAAAACCAGCATGCCTATGATGTCTTGCTTGATGATTTCGAGGAAGGCATGACCATGGAAAAATACGACGCCTTTTTCAATACGGTCAAAGAAGAGCTTGTACCATTCGTGAAAGACATTCTCAAGAAAAAATCTGATGAGGCTCCGGCTTTCGTCAAAAAAAGTTACCCGGTGGACAAGCAAAAGGAATTCGTGGAATACCTGCTCGACGTCTTTGATTTCAAGAAGGACCGGGGGGTACTCAAGGAAAGTGTGCACCCGTTCACTTGGAACACCCATTCAAAAGATGTCAGATTCACGACGAGCTACCATGAAAATTATGTTTTCTCTTCTGTTTTTGCGGCTATACACGAACTGGGACATGCCACCTACGAACAACAGGTGGATGATGTCTTCGATATGACCAATCTTAAAAGTGGCGCCTCCATGGGTATCCATGAATCCCAATCACGATTCTATGAAAACATGATTGGAAGAAGCAAACCGTTTTGGAACACCCATCTTTCCAAATTCAAATCCATGTTTCCAAGCCAGATGAAAACCATTGAAGTGGATGATTTCTATCAAGCGATCAACCGTGTGGATGAGACGTTCATACGCATTGAAGCCGATGAACTGACCTACCCGCTTCACATATTGATACGCTATGAAATCGAACGCATGATTTTCAACGATGAAGTCACGGTTGAAGAGCTCCCATCAATTTGGAACAAGAAAGTAAAGGAATACCTCAACCTTGATGTCAAGAAAGATAGCGACGGCCTATTGCAAGACGTCCACTGGAGCAACGGCATGTTCGGGTATTTTCCTACTTACGCGCTTGGAAGTGCCTATGCGGCCCAAATCTATTACACGTTGATTGAAGATATCGAGTTTGAAAAACTCGTGGAGGAAAATCGAATCGACAAAATCAACAAGTGGCTCAGAAACAAGATCCATTGCTACGGCTCTAGCCTAAAACCAAGAGAAATCATGGAAAAGGTCACAGGTGAGCCGTTCAATCCGAAATATTACATACGTTATCTAAAAGAAAAATACAGCGATCTCTATCTTAAATAAGGAGTGGTTCCATGGCCATGAGCAAAGATTACCACGAAACGTACTATGAACATGGTGAGGATTTTCTGAAGCAACTCCCAAAAGGTGTCTTCATCACCGTTAAGGACAATAAAGGACGTGTCAACACCATGACCATTGCCTGGGGACATATAGGTGTTATATGGGGGAAGCCTTGTTTCATTGCCTACGTTCGTTACTCTCGTTTTACGTATGATGTATTATTGAATGCCGGGGATTTCACCATAAACGTGCCTGCCTATGGTACACTTAAAAAAGAACTGACTTTGGCCGGTACCCAATCAGGTAGGGACATCGACAAGTTCAAAGAAGCGGGACTTACCTTGAAAGATAGTCATAAAGTGACAT
Source organism: bacterium (assembly GCA_018400615.1). Classification (GTDB taxonomy): domain Bacteria; phylum Bacillota_I; class Bacilli_A; order Izemoplasmatales; family Izemoplasmataceae; genus M55B118. The sequence goes on from JAGYML010000006.1 coordinate 18,903, forward strand.
CACCGATTATCAATGAGTGTGACCTCCAGTATGAATGCAAGATTATCTATCAGCAATCTCAAGAGCCTGCACTCATTCAACCATCCATCAAGGAACGCCACTACAAAACCCACGATACGCACATTATGTTTTTTGGAGAAATCGTGGATTCCTATACTACAAAGAAGGGGAGTCATTCATGAGTATTATTGACGGAAAAGCTTTGTCGAAAGAGATAAGAAAAGATGTAAAAAAACAAGTAGCATCCTTAACAGAAAAATATGGGAAATCGCCTCATTTGGTTGTTGTGCTTGTTGGAGAAAACCCTGCAAGTGAAACGTACGTCCGTATGAAACACCGTGCGTGTGAACGCGCAGGAATAAGAAGCACCGCCATTAACAAGTCGAGCGCCATTTCAGAAAAGGAACTGCTCGATACAATCATAAACCTAAATGAGGATCCGGATGTCCATGGCATTCTAGTACAATTGCCTTTGCCTGAGCACATTGATGCCAACAAAGTCATCAATACGATAGAATACAAGAAAGACGTGGACGGATTCCATCCAATGAACATAGCTGCACTACAAATCGGAACTCAAGGCATTGTCAGTGCCACGCCCAAAGGAATCATGACACTGCTTGAACACACAGGCATTGAGATAGAGGGCAAGCAGGCACTCGTCATCGGACGAAGCAATATCGTCGGAAAACCAGTGGCCCAGTTATTGCTCAACAAGAACGCTACAGTCACCATAGCCCATTCAAGAACCCGTAATCTTGAAGAACTCTCAAGAGATGCGGATATATTGATTGCAGCAGTTGGAAGGCCAAAAATGGTTACAGGTGATATGATAAAAGAAGGTGCGACGGTCATCGATGTCGGTGTCAACAGAGTGGAAGACAAACTAATCGGAGATGTCGATTTCGAGAGTGCCAAGGAAAAAGCCGCGCATATCACACCTGTGCCAGGTGGGGTAGGCCCCATGACCATTGCGTCACTGCTTCAAAACACGTTGGAATGTTTCGAAGCGCTGCAAAAAGAAGCCTAGGACATGCAGGCACGCCTGTCCTAACATTATCTCTATAAGAATAAGGTGTAACCATGCGATTGATAAATTTACTGCTTTGGATCTCATTTCCAATATTTGTGATAGCCCTTGGGGCATCACTGCTCACTACCAAACCCTACATGCAATTATCCAAAGGTCTTTATGAATCTCATGCAGACATTGAATATGACCATGATTATGTCAGCGGAGAACTGATGGATTATCTCAATTACAAGCGAGATGATTTGCTTTTTGGACCCAATGAATCCAGTGATGAACCGGTGCTTAGAGACATTGAAATAAGGCATATGCAGGACGTGAAAGATGTCTATACCGGAGTAAGAATTGCGGGGGTACTTGCGTTCTTTGTCTTTGTTTCAAGTGCCTTGGTGCTTTACAAAAAAGATATCCACAGTTTTTACACAGGACTTAGGGATATTTACATCCTTCCCACATTTGTGATTCTTTTCATTGGGGGATGGTTCATCATTGATTTTTCCGCGATTTTCACACTTTTTCATCAGGTGTTCTTTACCAACGATGACTGGATTCTTTTAAGCGATGATGCGTTGATTCAGCTCTTGCCACAAATGTTTTGGATGGTAAGTGGCGCTCTGATTTTATTGATTCTGGCATTATTCATGGGAATCGTGATGGTTTTGAATAAAAAAATAATCAAACCTAAGCTTTAGTTTTTAGGAGGACTATTATGGATGCATTGAAAGCACAAGATGATGCACTTTTTGAAGCTATCAACAACGAGAAAAACAGACAGGAATCCCATCTTGAATTGATTGCAAGCGAGAATTTCGTCTCTAAAGCAGTCCTTGAAGTGGATGGAAGCATACTGACAAACAAGTATGCGGAAGGGTATCCCAAGAAGCGCTATTACGGCGGATGTGAGTTTGTCGATACGGTCGAGACACTGGCCAGAAATCGTGCCAAGGCTCTTTTTAATGTCAAATACGCCAATGTACAGGCGCATTCAGGGTCCACTGCCAATATGGCTGCTTACCGCAGTCTGCTTGAGCATGGAGACAAGGTGCTTGGTATGAGCCTTGATCATGGGGGGCATCTTACCCATGGGCATCCAATGAACTTCAGCGGGGTGGATTACGAGTTTCACAGTTATGGAGTCAATAGCGAAACGGAAATGATTGATTACGATGAGATAAGAATGAAGGCCATTGAAATCAAACCCAAACTGATTGTGGCTGGAGCGAGTGCCTATTCACGGGAAATTGACTTCAAGAAATTCAAGGCGATTGCGGATGAGGTGGGCGCCTACCTTATGGTGGATATGGCTCATATTGCCGGGCTTGTGGCAACGGGGCATCACAACAACCCTTGTGAGGTTGCGGACATTGTGACCTCGACCACCCATAAAACCTTGAGAGGTCCCAGAGGGGGCCTTATTCTGACCAACAACAAAGCCATTTACAAAAAAGTCAATAAAATCATTTTCCCCGGTATACAAGGGGGCCCTTTGATGCACATTATTGGGGCTAAGGCTGCAGCCTTTAAAGAGGCCCTTTCCCCTGAATTCAAAGTCTATCAGAGCCAGGTAATTACCAACGCCTCCGCATTGGCTGATGAGCTTTCACGTCTTGGGTTTCATGTTATCAGTGGAGGGACAGACAACCATCTCCTGCTGGTGGAAGTCAAAAGCAATACCACGCTTACGGGTAAAGAAGCGGAAAATATCCTGGAAAGCGTCCACATTACCTGTAATAAGAACACTGTGCCCAATGACGATGAAAAACCGTTCATCACAAGTGGCATTCGACTGGGAACCCCCGCGCTTACAAGTCGTGGATTCGATGAAGTCGCCTTCAGGGAAGTCGCGAGACTCATCTATGATACGCTTATGAATCCGACAAATGAAAATGTATTGGACGATGTCCGAAGAAAGGTCAAAAAACTCACTGATAAATTCCCTCTGTATCAATAAACGACAAGTGAGTAGGTATCAATAAAGCCACGGTTCCTTTCAGATGGAACAAGTGGCTTTATTTAATAACGTTTACATACTTAATTTCTTGAAGTTTTATCATGAATTGCACTATAATTATGTATATAAAAGTTTCGGAAGGGAAGCGACATTCTATGACCAAAATAACCAGACAACAAATCATCGATGATGCAAAAGAGAACCAGGTAAAATACATCCGTCTGTGTTTTACGGATATCCACGGTGTCATCAAAAACGTTGAAATACCAGAAGAAGGGCTGGAAGATGCCCTAGATAACAATGTCATGTTCGATGGCTCGTCCATTGACGGTTTTTCCCGTATTGAAGAAACCGACATGTATCTCTATCCTGATTACAACACCTGGCTCGTGCTTCCATGGGAAAACACAGAATATGGCAATGTTGCGCGTCTTATATGTGATGTACACCGACCTGATGGTGAGCCATTCGAGGGGGATCCCCGAGTCAATCTCAAAAAAAATCTCAAATATATGCAAACAAAAGGATTTCACAGACTCAAAGTAGGCGTTGAGCCAGAATTTTTCCTTTTCCAAAGAGACAGTCAAGGTGAAGTGACACTTGCCTTCAACGATCGTGGGGGCTATTTTGATCTTGGGCCTGTAGACGCGGGGGAAGATTGCCGTAGAGACATTGTACTCGAGCTTCAGAAACTCGGCTTCAAAATGGAAGCTTCTCACCATGAAGTCTCTCCGTCTCAACATGAAATCAATTTTGAATTTGATGATGCATTGGAAGCAGCGGATAAATTGCAAACCTTCAAACTCGTAGTAAGAAACGTTGCAAAGAGGCATAATCTGCATGCTACGTTCATGCCCAAACCAATTGAGGGTGTCAATGGATCAGGCATGCATATCAATTGTTCACTTTCGGATTCGGATGGCAACAATGTTTTCGATGATCCGAAAACCGAAGATGGCATGAGTGAAATAGCCAAAGGCTGGATTGGCGGGATCATAGATCACGCTCGTGGGTACACGGCTATCACAAACCCAATCGTAAATTCCTATAAACGTCTGATTCCAGGATATGAAGCACCCACCTATATATCATGGAGTGATTCAAACCGTTCTGTCATGGTGAGAATCCCGAGTGCAAGGGGTAAGAAGACCCGTACGGAAATAAGAAGTGTCGATGCGACCGCCAATCCTTACCTGGCCATGGCCGTTATTTTGAGAAGTGGCCTTGATGGTATCGAAAATGGACGCACTGACACCGAACCCGTTCGAATGAATCTGTATGCACTTGACAGAAAGACCCGCGAGGAAATGGGCATCAAGAATCTCCCAGGCAACTTGAAGGATGCGCTGAAGGAACTCAATGGTGATAAAATCGTTCAGGAAGCACTTGGCAACCATATCTATGAAAAATTCCTGATAGCCAAGGAAGCAGAATGGGAAGATTACCGCGGACGCGTTTCACAATGGGAACGGGATACGTTTTTGAAAATGTTTTAATGAAGCGCTACCTCCGGGTAGCGTTTTTTATTGGTATAAAAAAGCCACATCCGAGGGGACGTGGCAAGACTGCAGGTTATTTGGTTTCTTCAATCAACGCTTTAATTTGAGAGGCATTGAAATCATATTTCGTTTTACAGAAATGGCAGACGGTTTCGATGTGGCCATCGGTTTCAAGAATTTCCTTAAGTTGGCTTTCTCCAAGTGAAATCAGTCCCCGCTCGAATTTTTCGCGGTTGCAATCACACTGATATTGAAGGTCCATCGTCAGCAATATTCTGTGGTCACCTTTGGTAATCAGCTCAATCATTTCTTCGGGACTCAGACCGTCTTCAAGCATTTTTGAGACGGGAGGGAGGTTTTTCAACCTTTTTTCAATCAATTCAATGGTTTCTTCAGGACAGCCGGGCATTCGTTGGAGAATGAAGCCTCCTGCATTTTTAACGGTGTTGTCATCATTCACCTTGACACCCAGAGAAACGGCTGAGGGAATCTGTTCACTGGCAGTGAAATAATACGCAAGATCTTCGGCAATCTCACCGGTTTGCAGTTCGACCCCACTGGTGAACATGTTCTTCATTTTCAAATCCTTGGTGACGGACAAGCGCCCTGGGCCTACGGCTTTGGACACATCGAGTTTTTTAGTATCGTTTTTTTGCAAGAAGACCTGTGGATTCCCCACGTAACCTCTTACGTTTCCATAAGCGTCCGTGGTTGTGACCATCCCTTCAAGTGGGCCTTGTGAGATGAGCCTCAAAGTCAGTTCGTCGCCTTCTCTATACATGGCACCCATGATCACACTGCCTGTAAGCAAGCGCCCAAGTGCGGCGGTTGCAGTTGGCCACAGGCCGTGAATCTGTTGTGCTTCATAGACAGTGTTCGTCGTATTTGCAGCGTAAAGACGGACTTTTCCGTCAAACGCATAAGCCTTAGCTAAATAATCTTTCATTTTATCACCCACTGCATTATAGCACGTGTGAATAATAAAGACCAAATCATTGCAAATGAGAAAAGATTATGGCACAATAATGACGTTTACAGGAGGTAATAGGATGTTTAAAATCGGGAGTAAGACTTATGATTCAACCGTCGTGGTTGCCCCTATGGCAGGTGTGACCGACGGGGCATTCAGAACCCTACTTGCTGAAATGGCACCATCGCTCATCTATACCGAGATGATTTCCAGTGATGCGATTTATTATGGCAATGAAAAAACCCTTGGCATGCTGAATGTCGAGCCTCATGAAAAGAACATCGCCCTTCAATTATTCGGGTCCAAAAAAGCCATGCTCGTGTACGCCACGAAGTATGTATGTGAACACGTGAAGGCTATCGATACGATTGATCTCAATATGGGATGCCCGGTTCCTAAAGTGGTTAAAACCGGTGCGGGATCCGCCTTGATGCAAAATGAGGATCATGCGGCTGACTTGGTAAAAGCCATGGTGGAGGTTTCAAGCGTTCCAATCACAGTAAAAATCAGAAGTGGTTGGGACAAGCAACATATCAACGCGGTGAGTCTTTCAAAAAAACTAGAAGCGGCAGGCGCAGCCGCCATCGCCATTCACGGAAGAACCCGTGTTCAAATGTATAAAAAATATGCGGACTGGGACATCATCAAACAGGTCAAGGAAGCCGTTGACATACCCGTTATTGGAAATGGCGATGTGCGAACACCAGAAGACGCCAAGACAATGTTTGAAGAAACCGGTGTGGATGCTGTAATGGTCGGTCGGGCATTGCAAGGCAACCCTTGGCTTTTAAAAGCCATGCACACGTATCTTAATGAGGGGCATCAAATCAAAGAACCATCCATTGAAGAACGTCTGGACATGATTAAAAGACACGCTGAATTATTGATAAGAGAAAAAGGCAAAAAAGTGGCGCTTCTTGAGATGCGCACACATGCAGCATGGTATTTGAAAGGCGTCAAGCATGCGGCGGTTTTCAGGAGAGAACTTTCAAGAGTGGAAAGCCTCGAGAGTCTCAAGGCAACGTTGAATGAATTGGAAGACATGTCGAAATCTCTATAGAAAAAGACCCATCAATTTTGATGGGCCTTTTTTATGGGATATGGCTTTGTTAAGCGATGTATTCTTCAAGTCTGTCTCTTAGTGATTTGGATACACGGGCTTTTATTTTCACTGTGTCATCTTCATAGTCGGTACTGAGGACTTCACCATATTCATTGAGCATGTGTACGATGTCGCCTTCTGATTGAGGAATGGAGAAGACAACGACACGGTCATCCTTGAAAAGCATTTTATGGACGAGGGTGATCAATTCGTCGATGTTTTCTTCTTGCTTCAAAGACACTTTGATTGATGGGGTATAGCTTGGAGGTGGTACGGAATGAATCAAATCAATCTTGTTGAAGACATAGAGGGTTTCAATATCGGAAGCGTCGAGTTCATCCAATACGGCGTTGGTGGTTTCAATCTGTTCCATGTAGTAGGGATGAGAAAAGTCCACTACATGCAAAAGCAAGTCGGCTTCCCTGATTTCTTCAAGTGTGGCTTTGAAGGATTCGACAAGTTCATGGGGAAGATTGGAGATGAATCCAATGGTATCGGTAAGCGTGAAGGGTTTCTTGTCTTTGAAAGCGATGCGTCTTGTCGAGGTTTCCAAGGTTTCAAAGAGGCGGTCCTTGGTTTCTACGTTTTTAGGAGAGTCGTCTTCACAATGGTTTAACATGACATTCATCAAGGTGCTTTTACCGGCATTGGTATACCCCACGATGGCGACGTTTTTGATGGGACTGTTGCTTCGTTTCAAGCGGTTGGTTTTTCTTACGTGCACAATGTGGTCCAGTGATTTTTGGAGGGTCGTGATCTCCTTGTCGATTTTACGACGATCAAGCTCAAGTTTCTTTTCACCCGGACCTCTTTGACCAATGCCACCTTGTTGTTGTGAGAAGGATTCTCTCATGGCGCTCAGACGGGGTCTGAGGTATTTGAGCTGGGCCACTTCCACTTGAAGCATGGCTTCCTTGGTCTTGGCTCTTCTGGCAAAGATTTCGAGGATAAGTAGGGTCTTGTCGAGGATGGCGGTATCGAGCATGTTTTCGATGTTTCTGATTTGGGTGTTGGTAAGTTCTTCGTTGAAAATGACATAATCGAAATCATGGGTATCTTGCAGTCCTTTGGCTTCTTCCAGTTTTCCGCTACCTATTTTCGTGGCCGGGGAAATCTGTCTTATGGACTGAGTCAAAGTATGGGTGACCTCGACGTTCAGTGATGCGGCCAGGTTTTTGATTTCATTCAAGTCGTATTTCAAGGCTGCACGGCTTCTTCGTTCGATGCCTATCACTAGTGCGGTTTTCATGGAATCACCTCTCTCAATTGAATTATAACACCCAAACGCGCTATAAAAAAGGAAAAGCCAAATGGCTTTTCCAGTTTAACTTATAATCCACATTTTAGTTGAGCGCCGCAATTTGTACAGGTGTTGCAGCCACCTGCATCTTCGACGGTGCCTTCGTTGCATACGGGACAAAGATCTCCAACTTCAACACCGATGTTTCTGTCTTGGCGATCACTGCGAAGGCCTTTGGTATTGGGTTCTTTTCTTTGTTGTTTTTCTTCTTTGACATCAATCCCAAGGTCCTTGATGTCAACTTGTTTTGGTTTTTCCTTGGCGTCGTCATCTTTGGTAAGGGAGAGCACTTGAGCGTCTCTGGAACCATCTACGTAAACCGTACCTCCCTTGGCACCTCCGAAGTACAAGCGTTTGTAAACACCTTCGACTTCTTCGACTGTATAGCCTTTAGGCGCGTTGACGGTTTTTGAGATGGATGAATCCACCCAGTATTGAATGGCACATTGCATGTCGACATGGCCTTCTGGTGGAAGCTCCATGGCACTGACAAAGAATTCAGGAAGATTGTCTGCGCTGTATTCTGGATTCTTATCGACGAATTCTTCGACAATCGGAGCGTTGACTTCTATGAACTTTCCGAGGCGTCCGCTTCTGAAGTATTTAAAGGCAAAATAGGGTTCAAGACCTGTTGAGACACCGACCATGGTACCTGTTGAGCCTGTAGGCGCGATGGTGAGAAGGTGAGAGTTTCTGATTCCGTGTTTTCGAATGCCTTCTCTGATGGAGTCCGGTAATTTTTTGGTATAACCGCTATTGAGCATTTTTTCCCGGTTTTCCTGCGTAGCAAGGTATGGGAAAGGGGCTTTTTCCTTGGCCAGTTCGATGCTGGTTTCATAGGCGGTTGTAGCGATGAATTCAAAAAGCTTGTCGACAAAGTCAATGCCGTCTTTGCTGCCATAGGTTTTGGCACTCCAGATAAGCAGGTCATGCAGTCCCATGACACCAAGCCCGATACGTCTTTCTCCGAGAGCCTGTTCACGGTTATCTTCGAGGAAGTAATAGGTTTTGTCAATGACGTTGTCCTGGAGACGTACAGCGGTTTTGATGGTATTTTTGAGCTGGTCCCATTTGACAGCTTTAGCTTCTTTGTCCACAGCATTTGCGAGGTTCAAGGCTGCTAAGTTGCATACGGAATAAGGGGCCAGAGGCTGTTCGCCACACGGATTGGTGGACACGACTTTTTGCCCATAGGCTTTGGCGTTGGTTTGTTCGTTGGCGTTGTCTATGAAGAAGATGCCGGGTTCGGCTGAATAGGTTGCACAGATGTTGATGAGGTTCCAAAGTTCTTTGGCTTTGATTTTCGAGTGGGTCTTGAGAGGGTAGCCCATGCTTTCCCATTCACGCACGTCACCGACTTCCTGCCAGTGTTTGTCATAGGCTTCTTTTTGTTCTGCGTCATAATTGTCGATATCAGGAAATTTGAGTTCATGCATGGCGTCCTGTTCAATCTCATCCATAAAATCCTTGGTGATGGCGACTGAGATGTTGGCGCCACTCAGAAATTCCGGATCGGTTACTTCGTAGTGACCGCCCTTGTTCAAACGTTCAAAAGCAGTGTCAATTATCTTTTTGGAGAATTTTGAACTGTCTTTTTTGGCTTGTTCAAGAATGTATTCGTTGATTTCTATTTCTTCATCGCTCAAGGGAACGAATTTGAGTTTGTTCTGTGCGGCTTTTTTGATTTGAGGATCTTCGATGGTTTCTATGAGAAACTGGAGGATTTTCGGATTTTGCATTTTGGATATGATGAAGTCGATGATATCGGGATGCCAGTCCGCCATCATGATCATTTGTGCGCCTCGTCTAGAGCCGCCCTGTTCAACAAGGTGGGTAAGTTGACTCAAGTCATGGAGCCAGCTTACTGCCCCACTTGATTTACCATTCACACCTTTGGCCAGTGCGTTTTTGGGTCTCAATGTAGATCCATTGGTACCCACGCCACCTCCGCGAGACATGATTTCCATAACCTGTTTGCGATGGTCACTGATTCCCCCACGCGAATCATGAATGAAAGGCATGACGAAACAATTGAAATAAGTGACCTCGGTTTGTGAGCCGGCTCCGAAAAGGACGCGCCCAGCTGGGACCAGATTGAAACTTGCCACTTCTTCATAAAAAGCTTTTTGAATCGCTTCTGATTCGTCTTCTCCCAAATGAGAGGCAAGACGCATGGCAATTTGTTCGAAATAAAGTTCCAACGGTTTGTCGACTTGTTTTCGGGGTCTAACAATCAAACCGTCTTTGTCGGCATCTTCGGTATTGCCCAGATAGTCGGGTTCGACCTTGATGGTCAGTTTGTCGTCCTCTATGGCGTGGACAATTCCTACGCCTCTTGCAGGGAATTTAGGATCGTCTCGAACGATTGTCAGGACGAGGTCCCCTTCTTTTAGCGTTTTCAAATTCAAATCCTTTTGGGTGTACCTATCAAGCATGACGAGTCGTGACACGCCGTCTAATGTTTTTTCCATGTCATCTGTGATAGGATAGAGGTGGGTAAAGTGTGTCTTGATGTCTTCATTGATGCTGTTGATAATGTCTTTAGAATACTGTGGCATAGAAAATCCCTCCAAAGGACTGATTTTGTCTCGTATTAATTATTATAGTGAATTGAAAATCCAATGTTAACCCTTGACTTTTCAAGAAGCGTGTGAATAAAAGGCATTACAAGGCTTAACCCTATTTTATAATTTTTTTAACAGGTTTTATACCATTATTAAAAACAGCTTAAGCTTATTCTATGATATAATCATTTTGAAAACAAAAGTTATGCTATAAATTGGAGGTGATGAGTATGAGCCTGAATGAATTTCTATTGATAAACGTGTATGTTGTGTCTATTTTTGCGTTGGTGGTGAAACCTAAAACCACCCATTCCATGTACAGAGTGCTCAAAGTCATCATCCTGGCGCTTTCGCTTCTTTTCATAAGAGACCTGTTCATCAGTGGTGCAATTGCTGGTAAATGGCTTCATACAGTCTTTTTAGTTTTGCCTTTGATATGGATTATGACCTTTTTTCTACATGGTGAGATTGTCGCACTTTTTAAAAATCTCGGTTTGAAGACCGGACTTTTCCCTGCCAATGTCATTGAAGAAGAAGTAAAATACGAACTTATGGATAGCATTGATTATCTTTCAAGACATAAAATCGGAGCGATTATCACCTTTGAAAGGGCCAATTCACTCGAAGAGTTCATCAACAGTGCTTTTTTACTCGGAGCGCCCTTGAGCAGTGAGCTATTGTCAAGTATATTCTATCCCAACACCCCGCTTCATGATGGGGCTGTGATCATCAAGGAAAACACCATTATGTGTGGAGGGGCTTATTTTCCACCAAGTGATAAACCGAAGATTCCCAAAAATCTCGGATCGCGTCACCGTGCAGCGATAGGCATTAGTGAAATCACCGATGCATTTACCGTCGTTGTAAGTGAGCAGACCGGACAGATTAGTGTGACGGTCGATGGGTATTTGGATCAGGATATTTCTGCAGAGTCTCTGGAACTTTATTTAGAGAAATATCTACAAGCCTGAACCACGAAGAAAGAGGGTGTGACACATGGATGGCATAGTTGAATTCGAAGCCCTTCTACTCCTGGGATGGGCTTTGTTGGTATTCATAAAGAAACATCGAAGTAAAAAGGGAGATTTGGACCTTTTGCTGCTTTTCACAGCCACAATCATTTATATCGCATTTGTTCGTTTTGAACTGGCGTCGATTCCGCCTTACCTTTTTGAGGGGTTGCTTTATGGGGGAATCGCTTACACGTTATTCATGTTTGATTTGAAAGCGATTATGAAAAAAGACTTGAATCATGAAAAACTCAAAAGTTTGAAAAAAGATTATAAAGCCCTTATGAACCGTTCGGAAATGTTGCGAAAACGGTTCATCGCTTTGCTTGATAGAATGCAGGATGGTGTACTATTCATTATGGAAGACGGTGAAATGTTCGCAACGGATCAAGCCGTAGAATTGCTTGGTTTTGAATCCAACGAGCTGAGTTATAAAGAATTTCTCGATTCCATGCATTCAGAAGATCGGGATGTATACGTGTCTACGACATCCAAGCGTAAAGCCAAAGGGGATTACGTTACGCATTACAGAGTCATGACAAGACCCAATCCGCTTTGGATCAAGGAAACCGGTACCAAAGTGACTCATGACAAACGGACGATGACCCTTGCAATCATCCAGAGTCTGGATGTAAAAAAGTATCCCAGAACGAATATGGATGTTTTGAATGGACTCAAAATCGATCAGGCACTTTATGAATCCTTGCAGACACTGAACACCAAAAAGAAAGAATACACGCTCATCTATTTTCAACTTTCCAACATCCCTTTTATCAATGAACGTTACGGGCGTGACGTTGGAGATCTTATGATGGGTGAATTCATCAGTAAACTCATCTATCATTTTCTTGGAGATGCGGAGGCGCTTTTCAGAATTACGGGTATCCGCTATGCAATGGTCATTGAGGACCAAAGAAAATACGGTATGCTTAAACGCGCCCTTGAAGAGGGCGGAGATTTGGTCAATTACACCATGTCTTTTGGAGGCACCAGACAAAGTGTGTATCCTTATTTCGGTATTCACACGGTGAAGGTGTTTGAAGAGCCGGTTGATGAAATCGGCGCACGCGCAGAGAAGGCTTTGAGCATAGCGCTTGATGACAAGACACAGGAAAACTATTTTATGATAGGGTGATTCGGTGGATAAAAAAGCTTATAGAAAGCATTATATAGCCCAAAGAAAATCAATGGACAAAGCAACCCACAACATGTTGAATGCGCTATTGATGGAAGGCCTTAGAAATGTGTTGAAAGAACACACACTGGAAAAAATCGGAGTGTTCAATCCAATCATGAATGAAGTAGACGTACGGGCTTTGGGAGACACTTACACGCTTTATTATCCCAAAATCGTACATGACAGGATTGAATTCTTCAAGGATAGCGGAGAATTTAGAGAAGGCATGCTTGGGGTGAAAGAACCCAAGGGCAGTGAAGCGCTTGATAAAAACGATCTTGATGCGATTATCGTGCCTGGACTTGCCTATGATCTGGGCCTTTACCGTCTTGGATATGGCAAAGGGTATTACGATCAATTGCTAAGTGATTACAAAGGACTCAAGATAGGGGTCGCATTTGAATCGTTTCTTTTAGAAGCCCTTCCAAACAAGGCTCACGACATTCCAGTCGACATTCTAGTGACCGACAATCAGGTGTATATCAATGAGCACAATGAAGTATAGCGCGGTTGTCGTAGCGGGTGGAAAAGGTGTGCGTGCCAATCTCGGTTACAACAAGGTGTTCAAGAAAATAAACGGACGTCCCCTGCTTGAATATGCGTTGTCTACCTTTAAAGAGGACAGTGCATGCAAGGCACTCATACTGGTTGTGCATCCGGATGACCAAGCCGTAGCCAAAGGCTTGTTTTCCAAGGTGTGTGATGCCATAGTAATCGGTGGGAAAACGCGTAAAGAAAGCGTTTATAATGGATTGAAGCATGTAAAGACCCCCTATGTAATGATTCATGATGGCGCCCGACCATTCATCTCCATGGACGTTTTGAGTCGGTTGAAAGAAGGGCTTGTTAAGCATGATTCACTTTCACCGGCCATTAAGATTTCCGATACGCTCAAACGTGTCGAACATGACCGTGTGGTGGACACTTTGAGCCGTGAAAATCTTGTAGGCATTCAGACGCCTCAGGCATTTAAAACCGAGGCAATCACCAAGGCCCATCGAATGGCTCATAACGTCCATACGACCGCTACGTGTGATATGAGTCTTGCGAGTGAAATGCTCGCAATACAAGGGATCATAGTTGAAGGTGACATGCGAAGCATGAAATATACCCACGAATCGGATGGGTCATTAATGGAGTTGATTTTAAATGATACGCATCGGACAGAGTCGTGATACCCACAGACTGAAAAATGGGACGTCCCTTACTTTGGGCGGCATTGAACTGCCTTCCATGTATGAAGCTATTGGACACAGTGATGCAGACGTGTTACTGCATGCAATCAGTGAAGCCTTACTGGGGGCCTTGGCGCTTGGGGATTTGGGCACTCATTTTCCAGATACGGACAGCCGATTCAAGAACATGGACTCAAAAGTCATTTTATCTAAAGTCCATGATAAAATCAGTGATATCGGCTACGAAATTGGCAATCTTGATTGCACTATCCACCTTCAAAAACCGAAACTTGCGCCTTATGTGGCGAAAATGAGAGAAACCATTGCGGGTATTCTAAAAACCTCTTTGGAGGCTATCAGTATCAAAGCTACGACGGGTGAAGGTGTTGGGACAGTGGGTTCAAGTGAAGCCATAGAAGCTGAATGCGTGGTCTTGATCAAGAAACGTACACACATACAACCGCTATAGGAGGGCTTATGAATCATAACGAGAAGAGACTTTACAGAAATGATCGCACAAAAATGCTTTTCGGAGTTTGTCAGGGGATCAGTGAGTATTTTGGTACAGATCCTTTTCTTGTGCGGCTGGTTGCAGTCGTAGCATTGTTTGCATCAGTGGGCACTGCGATACTTGTGTATATCCTCATGGCGGTATTGCTGCCTACTAAAACGCAACTGGTGTATGAAGGAAAAATCATAGATGATGGCATGTAAAAACAATTGAAAGAAGGCTAACCATGATAGAAACGGAATTTGGAAAATTTGAACTAATCAAAGATTATAAAGAAGCATTTGACATCAAGACATTCAGTGAACGGTACGTAAAATATTTTGATCAATACCCTTATATCGTAGGGGACATCAGTGCGGATATGCTAAGACTCAAAGGGTTCAATTCCAACACTGAAAATCAAATATATGATTACTTGATGGAGTCAGCGACACCCAATGCACCCTACTTCATTTTGAAACGCATCAAATAAGAAATTTCATTAGCGTTTCACACACTGACTTTTTCCATATCATGTATAATGTGCACGTAAGAGAGGTGTTTAATCATGGATGAAAAAGAAATTGAACAAAGAGCGGCAGAAGTCATCACAAAAATCCGCCCCTATATCAACCGTGACGGTGGCGATATCAAGTTCGTAAAATACGAAGACGGTATTGTCTACGTTCAGATGCTGGGAGCATGTGTAGGCTGTGCAGCGATTGATACCACACTCACTGATGGCGTGGAAGCCATACTGCTTGAAGAAGTCCCGGGCATTATTGGTGTTGAACAGATTTAAGGAGGGTGGCTTATGCGAGAAGAAACCGATACGCATCGCTTGAACGATCTTAAAACACGCGATACTGTTGTCAAAAAACTGGCAGACAGAGGCGCAACGTTGAAAGATATTGCGGTCATTGTTTACGATCTTCAAGCCAAATATATTGATAACCTTACAGTTGAGATGTGTTTGGAACACGTGGAAAAAGTAGTGATGAAACGTGAAGTTCAAAACGCAGTACTCACAGGTATGGAACTTGACAGACTTGCGGAAGAAGGGCACATAGAAGAACCGCTTAGAAGCATGCTTTTAGGCGACAATGGGCTGTATGGCATAGATGAAGTACTCGCACTTGCCATCGTCAATGTCTATGGATCCATCGGATTTACAAACTTCGGCTATGTGGACAAGATAAAACCGGGCATTATCAAAAGCATCGATGATGCAGGCAAAGAGGAAGGCCGCTGCAATACCTTCCTGGACGACATCGTTGGAGCCATTGCTTCAGCGGCTGCAAGCAGTGTGGCGCACCGGTATGCAAATAAGTAGGGGAATCCATTTTTGATTTCCCTTTTTTATGCTATACTGTATTGTAGTTTTAAAGAGGTGAAGCGTTATGCAAAAAGGTGATATCGTAAAAGGCACCATCACTGCCATCAAACCGTATGGTGCGTTTGTCCAAATCGATGAAGAGACATCGGGCTTGATTCACATTTCTGAAATCAGTCAGAAATTTGTCAAGGATGTGTCGGACTTTTTGAATGAAGGCCAGACATATGAATTCAGGGTGTTGTCCCTGGAAGAGGATGGCAAGGTGAATCTTGGCATGAAAAAGAAAAAGCTCAGAAAGAAGCGGCTCGACATTCACCTTAAAGATGGGTTCAAACCACTGGATAAAAGCCTTGATACCTGGATAGAAACCTATGAATACACACCCTTTGAAGACCCCAATCAAAAGAAAGAGGAATAAACATGATTACACTTGATCTCGACTATGCGCAAAAAGCGTATCAGAAAGCGTTGGATGAACCTGTTCTAGACAAACTTGTCAAAGCCCATAAAGAACTGGAAAACGGCACAGGCAAGGGCAATGATTTTTTAGGATGGCTTGATTTACCAACCAATATGGACTCTCAGATTACTGCTTTGAATGATGCAGCCTCAAAAATCAATGCCCAGAGTGACTACCTTTTGGTTATTGGAATCGGAGGCTCTTACCTAGGTGCCAAAGCAGCCATAGAAGCGTTGAGTCCCTACTTTGGAAAAAAAGACGGAGTGGAAGTGCTGTTTGCAGGCCACCATATTTCTGGGGAATACATGAGTGACTTGGAAGCCTATCTATCCGATAAGCGCTTCTCAATCAATGTCATCAGCAAATCAGGTACGACCACCGAACCTTCAATCGCTTTTCGCAGATTTAGAAAGCTTCTTGAAAAACAAGTCGGAAAAACGGATGCAAAAACACGGATCTATGCAACCACCGATGAATCCAAAGGGGCGCTTAGAACCCTCTCAGACAAAGAAGGATTCACCTCCTTTGTGATTCCTGATGACGTGGGCGGTCGATACAGTGTCTTATCCCCTGTGGGGCTGTTGCCTATTGCGGCTGCGGGGATTGATATCAAAGCCATGCTCGAAGGGGCCAAAAAGGCAAATACCGAGCTTGGTGAGAAAACTGTTACCAACCCTGCATATCAATATGTCATGACTCGAAATGCGCTATATGATGAAGGCAAGAAGATTGAAATATTCGTGCATTACGAACCCAAGCTGCATTTCCTGGGTGAATGGTGGAAACAGCTCTTTGGAGAAAGTGAAGGGAAGCAAAATCTAGGCCTTTTCCCTTCAAGTGCAGGCTTTACCACTGATTTGCATTCTCTTGGTCAGTACATTCAAGACGGAGAAAGGCATCTTTTTGAAACTGTGCTTAACATTGAATCCCCTAAAAAGGATCTCACGATTGAAACAGATGCTGAAAATCTAGACAAATTGAACTACCTCACTGGTAAAAACGTGGAAGAAGTCAACAAGAAAGCCATGCAGGGAACCCTGCTTGCGCATCATGACGGAAACGCCCCTTCCATCGTCATCAATATTGAGAAAATGGACGCCGAAGCATTCGGTTACCTTGTGTTTTTTTATGAACTCAGTTGCGCCTTATCAGGGTATTTACTCGGAGTGAATCCGTTTGACCAACCTGGTGTCGAGGCATACAAAAGCAACATGTTCGCTTTGCTTGAAAAGCCTGGTTTCGAAAAGGAAACCAAAGCCATAAAAGCAAGATTTGACAGTAAAAAAACACGTTAACCTAACGGTTACGTGTTTTTTTAATCACTTATACAGTTCATCGAGCGTATTCCAGTCAAACACTTTGAAATGGGCCATCTTCTTTGTATAATCCACAGCTATGGATTTGGTTTTCGGGAAGGTTTCACCATCACATTGAGCGATCTGGCTGGTAAACATGGAGGCTTTGACGTGTTTTGCCTTCTTGATAAAAACGTATTTTTTCAATCTCGTATGAAACCCGAAATAGACACTTAGAAACACTAAGAAAAGTTTGAGTTTTCGCATGCCGTGGACCACGATTACATCCATGAATTCATCACTCAGCCTTGCCTCAGGCGCGATGCGCATCCCGCCTCCGAAATACTGTCCGTTATTGATGCCTATCATGTAGACTTTCTTGAAGGTGTAGAGCTCATCATCGATGGTGACTTCGGCGTAGGTGGGCTTGAATGATAAAAAGCCTTTCAGGGTGTTAAAGAAATAATTGAACTTGTTTCTGTTTTTGGAAAGGTTGACGCGGTGGGCAATCATTCCATCAATCCCTATCCCTGAGCCATTCATGAAATAACGTTGTTTGGTGTTGTGGGTGAGTTTCAATATGGGTTGGTAACGTGTGGGTTCCCTTTTCAGGGTTCTTAGAAAATCATTGCCTGATCCGTTACCCATCACGTAAACATCGTGGGTCATGTGAAGGCTGTAGGTTTTATTGATGAATGTATTGATGGTACCATCCCCACCCAGAAGTAAAATTCTTATGTCTTCTGGCGTGTGTTTGATATAATATTCAATGTCTTTTATCTTAAGCAAGCTTTTCAAACGAAAAGGAATGCCCTTTTCCTTAAAATGGTCGATAACCTTCTTGGTTGTCCGCTTGGACTTTTTATTTTTTGATAATGGATTGTGTAAAATCACAAACATTGTTATCATTCCCTTTATATGGTAGTTCAATTATAGCATGTAAAGACGATTATACCTACCAGGAATGGAGTGGTTTTATGGAAAAAACCAAAAGGATACAATCACTTGATGAAATGCGCATTTTTGCTAAGCAATGCGCCTCTTTTGTATCTGAAGGCTTCGTCATCGGCCTTGAGGGCGATCTAGGAGCTGGAAAGACGACTTTTACAAAGTTTCTGGGAGAAGCGCTCGGAATAAAAGGTGTCATCAATTCTCCCACGTTTACAATCATGAAAGTCTATGAGGAAGGCCGTCTTCCCCTTTACCATATTGATGCTTACAGACTTGAGGGAATCGGTGCCGATTATGACCTTGAAGAATATATTGATGGACGTGGGGTAGCGGTTATAGAGTGGTATGGGAGAATTCTAGAAAGCATGCCCGAGGCATACCTTGCGTTAAAAATCGAATGGACTGGCGAGGAAAGCCGGATTATCAGCATGAAAGGAAGTGGACGTTATGAGCCAATCATTGAAGCACTTGGTACTTGACAGTGCGACGGATTATCTATACATAGGCATTTTTGAGGAAGACAAACCCTTGAGGGAGTACTATGAACTTGGGCACAACGATCACTCGGTCAAACTCATGGATGAATTGACGAAGCTCTTTGATGCGTTGAACATGAAAGTCACGGATTTAGCCAGCATCATCGTGGGTAACGGACCGGGAAGCTATACCGGTGTACGCATTGGGGTCGTGGTGGCGAAAATGCTTGCGTGGACCAAAGACGTCCCCCTTTATACTGTCAGTAGCCTAGCTTTGATGGCGAGTGGACATACCGGCAAAGTGCTTGCCTGGATAGACGCCAGGAGAAACCATGCGTTTTTGGGCCTTTTCGAAGTCTCTGAGACGTCTATGAAAGCTTTAGATAAAGAACAATACACCCACCTGGATACTTACAAGGACACCGTAGCCTTCGATAAGGAAACAACCAGTGGAAAACCCAATATCAAAAAACTATTCAATAGCAATCTGTTGACACACGCTACACACATACATGCCGTGGCCCCGGTGTATTTGAGACAAACAGAAGCGGAACGCAATCTCAATGATAAATGACCAGGTGATTATTCGTAAGATGGACATGTCTGATGTGCCTTATGTCTATGAAATGGAAAAACAAGCCTTCGCAGACGGATTTGATAAGTCGATGCTTTATGATGAAATACTTTACAATGCCATGGCACATTATTTTATTGCGCTAAAAGAAGGTGAGCGCATCGGATATTATGGGCTATGGCATACAGATCCAGGGGCTCAAATACTGAATTTGGTTGTGAATGATGCTTACAGACAAAAAGGGGTAGGCAAAGAACTGGTAAGCCATGCCATACGTTTTTGCAAGACAAAGCATATTGACAATCTGACTTTGGAAGTAAGGCCTTCAAACCAAGCGGCGATTAGGCTTTATGAGTCTCATGGATTCAAGATTGCCGCAAAAAGAAAACACTATTACAAAGATGGCGAAGACGCTTATCTGATGAACCTTGAGTTAGGAGTGAAACCATGATCGTACTCGGTGTAGAAAGCAGTTGTGACGAGACAAGCGTCAGTGTCACACAAGATGGTAAAACGATACTTTCAAACGTCGTATTTTCTCAAATAACCACGCATCAGGCATTTGGGGGCGTGGTACCCGAAGTCGCATCACGCGAACACATAAAGAAAATGACGGTGGTATTTGAAGAAGCCCTTCAAAAAGCCAAGATCACTGCAAAAGATATTGATCTTGTGGCAGTGACTAAAGGACCGGGTCTCATAGGCAGTCTGTTGGTTGGCATCAACGGAGCCAAAGCTTTCGCATTCGCCAATGACATTCCGATTATCGGAGTGCACCATATTGCGGGACACATCTATGCAAACCAGATTGAAAGCACTATGGAATTTCCTTTGATTGCGCTTGTCGTATCAGGAGGCCATACCGAACTCATTCTCATGAAGGACCACTACAGTTTTGAAAAACTTGGCGAAACCCAGGACGATGCAGTGGGTGAAGCCTATGATAAAATTGCGAGAGTCCTTGAACTTGGGTATCCCGGGGGCCCTGCAATTGATGAACTTGCCCATACAAAGGCGCCTACTTATGCCATGCCCAGGATTCAGACAAAAGGAGACTATGATTTCTCCTACAGTGGGTTGAAAAGTCATGTCATCAATTTGGTCAACACCTTGAAAATGAAAAAAGAGCCCATCGACAAGGCAGGGCTCGCATCGGCTTTTCAACAGGCGGCTGTCAAGCACTTGATTGACAAATCTCTCAAGGCTGTGGAAGATACACATGCCAAAATGTTCATAGTCGCCGGAGGCGTGTCTGCGAACAAGCATTTAAGAAGTGAAGTGGAAGCCCACTTCACCCATGTGAAAACATCCGTCCCGCCATTTGCCTATTGTACGGACAATGCGGCAATGATGGGCATTGCAGGGTATTATCAGTACCAGAAAAATCCTGTAAGCGATTCAATGCGCATCAACGGGCATTCAAGACTGAATTTGGAATAATTTGTTTTTCTTTAGGTTTAGAGGGTTTTTTAGTATACTGGAGTAAATGAAGGTGAGAAAAATGGAAAACAGTAATTTTATCAGATCTATTATCGAAGAAGACCTCAAAAGCGGAAAGCATGAGAGAGCCATCACGCGCTTTCCACCGGAACCGAGTGGTTTTTTGCACCTCGGGCATGCAAGATCGATTGTGATGAACCATACCCTTGCAAAAGATTTTGGAGGGTATTTCAACTTGCGCTTTGATGATACGAACCCCATAAAGGAAGATGCGCTTTTTGTGGAGGGTATAAAACGGGATATCGCTTGGTTGGGCGCAGATTGGGAGAACCTTCTGTATGCCAGTGACTACTTTGACACAATGTATGAGAAGGCCGAACTGCTTATCAAGAAGGGCCTTGCCTACGTATGTGACCTCACATACGAAGCCATCAAGGACCACCGTGGTGATCTAAAGACCCCCGGTAAAAACAGCCCTTACAGAGACAGAAGCGTTGAAGAAAACCTCGAACTCTTCCGTGCGATGAAAGATGGAAAATACTCTGATGGTGAAAAGGTTCTGAGAGCCAAAATCGACATGGCCAGTCCCAACATGAACATGCGCGACCCGATTATTTACAGAATCCAGCATGGACACCACCACAACACCAAGGACAAGTGGTGTATTTACCCCATGTATGACTTTGCCCATCCACTTGAAGATGCAATAGAAGGCATTACCCATTCTCTTTGCAGTCTTGAGTTTGAAGACCACCGTCCTTTATATGACTGGTTTGTCAAACATTGCGAGATGGACAGTGTTCCGAGACAAATTGAATTCGGGAAACTCAAAATTGCCAATCAGATTATTGGGAAACGCGCCATCCGCGTCCTTGTGGAAGAAGGGTTTGTAGACGGGTGGGACGATCCACGTCTCATCACCATCGCAGGCCTTAGAAGACGTGGGGTGCCCGCAGAAGCCATAAGGAACTTCATCAAGGCACTGGGTTTACCTAAAAGTGAAGGGGAAACCGAACTTGAAATGCTTGATGAGTACGTCAGAGACTACTTGAAAAGTCGTGCGAAACGCATTCATGCAGTTGTTGATCCTATCAAAGTCATCATTACCAACTACCCAAAAGACAAGATAGAAACCGTAAACAGCGCGGAGTTCAACCGTGAAAACGAAGCACTCGGTCAAAGAGACATGACGTTTAGCAATACCGTCTACATCGAACGTGAAGACTTCCTCGAAGTCAAGCCCAACAAGAAATGGAAACGGCTCTCACTCGACATCGAAGTCCGTCTCATGCACGCGTACTTCATTAAAGCCAATGAGGTCGAATACGACAAAGACGGTAATGTAGAAACCATTTATGCAACGTATGACCCGAATACAAAAAGCGGATCAGGCTTCAAGGAAAGAAAACCAAACGGAAACATCCATTATGTGGATGCCAAAACCGCACACAAAGCTACCTTCAGACTCTATGAA
>JAGYML010000060.1 GCA_018400615.1 bacterium
TATATAATTATTCTTAGACTGTCTTTCCCGTAAAGACAAATACAACACGGAGGTAATTATGACAAACCTTATTTTGTTGGCACTCGCATTCGGCGTGATGGCCATGCTATACGCTGGAGTGCTTTTTTACAAAATCAAGAAAATTGAAAAAGGTAATCCGAGAGTCATTGAGATTTCGGGTTACATCCGCGAAGGCGCCATGGCCTATTTATCAAGACAGTATAAAATCATGGCCGTATTCGTTTTTGCCCTCTTCTTCGTCATTGGCTTTGCCATTGGCTTTGATACGGCAGGTGCGTTCGCGTTGGGTTCCATTTTATCAGCAGGTGCAGGCTATCTCGGCATGAGAGGCGCCGTCGCATCCAATTCACGTACAGCGACCAGTGCGGAAAAGGAAGGTCTCAACAAGGCACTTGACGTCGCATTCAGTGGCGGTGCGGTCATGGGAATGGCAGTGGTTGGGCTTGGACTCTCAGGAATGGTGGTTTACTATCTGATTGGGACCCATTTATTCAACCTCGAACTTGAAGCCATGATTTCCGTATTAAGCGGATTCGGTCTTGGGGCGTCTTCAATCGCGCTCTTTGGACGCGTAGGAGGCGGAATCTACACGAAAGCCGCAGATGTTGGTGCGGATCTGGTGGGTAAGATTGAAGCCGGAATTCCAGAAGACGATCCTAGAAATCCCGCTGTCATCGCCGACAATGTCGGGGACAATGTCGGGGACGTTGCAGGGATGGGTGCGGACTTGTTCGAGTCTTATGTCGGCAGTATTCTTGCTGCGATGACACTTGGGGTGTTTTTGGTGGGCACCAACGATATCGCTTACCCGCTTCAAGGCGCGATTTTTCCATTATTACTCGCGGCAGTGGGCATCATCGCAGCCATCATTGGTACTTTCACCATCAGGACAAAAGAAGCCCGTGAACCCCATACGGTATTAAAGAAAGGCACGTATGCGGCTGGGGCTATTTTCCTGCTCTTTTCACTCGGTCTTACCTGGTATTATGTAAGTCAGGGCTATTTTGAAAACTACGGGCCGTTTCTGGCCATCATCGCTGGGCTTGCAGTCGGTATCATCATCGGGTTCATCACAGAGGTTTATACTTCGAGTGACTACAGAAAAGTCAAAGGCATTGCGAAACAGAGTGAAACCGGGCATGCCACCAATATCATAGGCGGCCTCTCCATTGGTATGGAATCGACCGCTATTCCGATTTTACTCATCAGTGGCGTCATCGTCATTGCCTTTGAAGTGGCTGGGCTTTATGGTATTGCACTCAGTGCCGTTGGCATGCTTTCAACTGCGGGCATGACCATCGCAATCGATGCGTATGGCCCGATTGCGGATAATGCAGGCGGCATTGCCGAAATGACGGGGATGGACGCCAGGGTGCGTGTCATCACCGACAAGCTTGACAGCGTTGGGAACACCACAGCTGCTATAGGCAAGGGGTTTGCGATTTCCAGTGCGGCCCTTACATCTTTGTCATTATTTAGTGCATTTGTAAAAGCTGCGGGCGTCACGGCGATAGACATCACCTCGCCAAACGTCATTGTGGGCATCCTGATCGGCGCCATGCTTCCATTCCTGTTCAGTTCACTCACCATGAGCAGTGTCGGACGTGCCGCCTCTAAAATGATCGATGAAGTGCGTAGACAGTTCAAGGAAATGCCAGGCATCATGGACAGAACACAGAAACCCGACTATGCGAAGTGCGTGGACATATCGACTACAGCCGCACTCAAGGAAATGGTATTGCCAGGACTTCTCGCGGTCAGTGCTCCCTTGCTTGTGGGTTTCATACTTGGGGCAGAAGCGCTTGGAGGCTTGCTTGCAGGTGCCCTTGCAAGCGGCATCAGCATGGCCATATTCATGGCCAACAGCGGCGGTGCGTGGGACAATGCGAAAAAGTTCATTGAAGAG
Organism: bacterium; assembly: GCA_018400615.1. GTDB lineage: Bacteria > Bacillota_I > Bacilli_A > Izemoplasmatales > Izemoplasmataceae > M55B118. Next base: position 1,928 of record JAGYML010000060.1, read on the forward strand.
GGCAACCACGGCAACAAAGGTAGTTTTGCCCACAAGGCGAGTGTCACCGGAGATACGGTCGGCGATCCGTTCAAGGATACGAGTGGGCCGTCCATCAACATCCTGATCAAACTGATGACCATCATCAGCCTGGTATTCGCGACACTCTTTGGCACCGGCATATTATAAAAAAAATAAAACGAAGTGTCTTATGAAGGCACTTCGTTTTTTGTTTGCATATCATTTTGTTTTTTAGGATGTTTCTTTTTGTAAGCCTTGTAAAAATCGTACACCACAATGGTGAGCTTGATAAAGAACAACGCAACGAGTACATACCCAGCAATATCCTGAGCTATGATGGCATCATTTTGTTTGAGGGTTGTCGACAGCAAGCTTCCGCTTAAAGCAGTTTCACTGGCACTGTCAATTTCTGCGAGTTGTGAAAGAAATGAAAACTTACCTACAAGTACCAGTCCCAGTCCATAAATCAGAGTCAAGGGTTTGGGTTTGATGAATACCAGTCCAATGAGCAAGGCTATGTAAAGCATGGTCAGTATGGGAATATAGGTAATGGTTTCGCCCGTAGAAAGTATGTCGAATTCATAGATGAAAAGGTTACGGGTAACCTCGACACCTCCGGTTTCAATACCACGCAAGGGAAAGTTCAAAGTAAAGACAAGATGTAAGAGTGCGAGAACGCTTATGACAAGCAGATCTTTTTGGAATGAATTCCATCGTCTCATGGAAATACCTCTCCTTATAAATTGTTTACCTGATGTCTTCTTTATATGCGCTTATATTTTACCATGCTTGTACTGCGCAAACAAAGCATTTATGACAGTAAGCGTTTGTGCAAAAGGATTCAACCAAAATAAAAAACAGCCATACAATGGGAACGTATGGACTGAAAGCGTTTTATTTACGGGCTTTTTTATTCTGTCTTTCCTGAACCAAAAGACGTATTTTTTTAATTTCATGGGGGGTGAGTCTACGGTAACTGCCTTTTCTGAGACCTTCCAGAGTGAGGGTCGCAAAACGGGTGCGTTTGAGTTTTTTGACAGGGTGTCCAACGGCTTCAAATACGCGTTTGACATGATGGTATTTCCCTTCAGTCACAATGAATGTCAGCTTGGTCTTGGATTTTTCCGGATCATAGGCTACATCATGGATTTTGGCACGTTTGGTTTTTTCACCATCAATGCGGATGCCCTGAGATATTTTCCTGGAGGTTTCTTTTCTAAGCAGTCCGTCCACAGTGACTTCATAAACTTTTTCTATATGATTGCTCGGATGGGTGAGCTGATTGGTGAGTTCACCATCATTGGTGAGCAAAAGTGCGCCGGACGTATCATAATCGAGGCGACCTACGGGGTAAATTCTGGCATTGGTTCTGATGAAATCAAGGACGGTCTTTCTGCCTTTTTCATCATCGGTGGTACTCACGCAGCCCTCGGGTTTATAGAAAAGAAAGTATTCTTTTTCTTCATAGACGATGGTGCGTCCGTCCACGGTAATCGTGTCGGTTTTGGAAGCCTTGGTACCAAGGGTTTGAACGACTTCTCCGTTTTTCCTGACGCGCCCTTCTTCAATCAGGGTCTCGGCTTTTCTTCTTGAACAGAGGCCGCTTTGTGCGATTAGTTTTTGAATACGGTCCATAAAATACTCCTAGTTTGTTTTGTCTTCAGTGGTTTCTTCACTGTTTTCATCCTGTTCGTCGCCGACTTCCTCGACGTACAGGTGAATGTATTTGATGCGACGTTCTCTAATTTCCTTGACGATGAACGTCAAATCGAATTCCGGTGATGGGGTATCGGCATCGAAACTCACAATGGTTTGTCTGAGTGTGTAGGTCATGTCCACTTCTGGAACTTCTTCGAATTGTTCGAAGAGCCAGCTACCAAGATTCTTCTCAGCCGCATCCGGTGTATCCCCAAGCGCAAGCTGGTCGAAGAGATCGCCCAGTTCAATGTCGGCATTCACGCCGTATTCGTTTTCGGAAATCTGTTTGAGGAATTCATCATCGATGTCATCATGTTCATCGTATATTTCTCCAACCAGTTCCTCTAGTGCGTCTTCCATGGTCGCGATGCCGCTGGTGCCTCCAAACTCGTCACTGACGATGGCCAGATGTGAGTTTTCTCTTTGGAGGGTTTCAATGAGGGTATCGGCACGCATGGATTTCGAAACGAAAACCGGTGGGTTCATGATATCCTTGATGATGATGTCATTGCCTTTGATGATATTGGTGAAGAAATCACGTTCCGTAAGGATACCAATGACGTGGTCTCTGTCCTTTTCGTATACGGGCAGGCGCGATAACTGGTTTTCAAAGAATTTTTCCTGGATGCTGTCAATGGATTCATCCACTTCGACACTGATCATGTCCACACGTGGTGTCATGATTTCATAGACTTTCTTCTCACCGAGATCGAGGACGCTTTGAAGCATTTCCGCTTCGTCTTCATCAATGGATCCTTCTTCTTCCATCGTGTCGATGATGGTTTCAAGTTCATCTTCACTGACACTGATGGTGACACGGTTATCCTGTTTAAGGAAAAGTTTTCTTATTTTCATGAATACCCAGGTAACCGGGTAAAGTATGCGCATGAAAAAATAAAGCGGTGTGCTGAGACGCATGGACGTCATATCCGCGTGCATTTTACCAAAACTTTTGGGGATGATTTCACCAAATATCAGGATGATTGCAGTCATGACCCCTGTATTGAAGAGGGTCACCAAAAGCTCACTTTCCGTGAATATCTGAGAAAAAATACTTGCCGAAATAGTTGCCAGTGCAACATTGACAAGGTTGTTCCCAACAAGAATGGTGGTCAGGGTATAGTCAAATTTCGAATGGATCCAAAAAGCGCGCTTCGCACCTTTTCTGTGTTCTTCTACATACTTTTTCAGCCTTATTGGGTTGAGGCTCGAAAACACGGTTTCACTCATGGAGAAAAAGCCTGAAAAGAATAGAAGAAAGATTAAAACAATGATGCTTGAAGGGGCGATATCACTAACCGCCAGTATCGAATCGGATAAGTCCAATTATGGGTCACTCCTCGTAGGTACATTTATAGTATTGTAATAAGTTCTTTAGGCTTTGGCGCTGTATTTTCCGGTTTTCGTGTTAACGACGATCTCTTCACCTTCATCCACGAAAAGCGGTACCTGCAGGAGATAGCCTGTCTCAAGGGTCGCATCCTTGGTCGCGGATGTTGCCGTATTGCCTTTGACCCCCGGGACGGAATCCGTAACTTTGAGGGTCACTTTCTCAGGAAGTTCGACGCCGAGCATTTCATTACCATAGAAAGTGACATTCACGATAAGCCCTTCTTTTAGGAAGTTGCTTTCGTATTCAATCTGGTCTTCAGGCAGTTCAATCTGTTCGTAGGTATCCGTGTTCATGAATACGTAACGGTCACCGTCTTTGTAGATGTATTGCATGGCATTTTTTTCAATCATGGCCGTTTCGACTTTTTCACCTGCACGCCATGTTTTATCAGTAATGTTTCCATTGCGCAGATTGCGAAGTTTGCTTCTGACAAAGGCAGGCCCTTTACCGGGTTTAACGTGTTGAAACTCCATCACCTGATAGAGGTTGTCATCATGTTTGATGGTAAGCCCTGTTTTGAAATCATTGGTTGTAATCATGTAATCTCTCCTAATAAGTCATTGATCAATCTATAAAACAAATCCATTATACACCATATCAGCCTTTCTTTTCAAACCAGGACGGTTCTTTTAATTCATTGAATCCGTGAATCGCCGTGGTAAAGGTGAATCGCGCACGTTGATGTTTCACGCCCTGTGTGAGCTCGAGGGATACGGTGGTGGCTTCAGATTGTATTTTGAAGGTGGCTTCCTGAATCTCCGAACGGTTGGCGATCTTTTTGA
>JAGYML010000061.1 GCA_018400615.1 bacterium
ATTCTAACTGAAGAAAAGCGTGAAGAGGATTTCATCGCTCGCATAAGTGGGGATGAATTCGTGATGCTTCGCCCAAGAAGTTCTTCTGAAGCCACCCTTCACTTAAAACAATTACTCTCGGAAAGAATCTTAGAGGAACGCATTGAAAATATTGAATACTCCATAGCCATCGGATTTGCATCTAAAGAACGTAGTACACAAGACCTCTCCCAAAAAGTGATGGACGCGGAAAACGCCATGTACAAAAATAAAATCGTCTATGGACAAGGCACTCGCAGTGCCGCGATAGACAGCGTGTTTTCAACTCTGACGAACAAATACGCCTACGAGAAAACCCATTCACAAAGAGTCGCAAGATACAGCAGACTCATTGGCGAACAATTGCACTTGCGAGAAGATGAAGTTGATGAACTTGAATTGGCGGGGCGCTTGCATGATATCGGTAAAATAGCCATCAGTGATGATATTATCATGAAACCCGGAAAACTTAGTTACGATGAGTGGGAAAAAGTAAAGGATCATACCGTCATCGGCTATCAGATACTGAAGGCTGCCGATAAATATTCGAACCTGGCTGAATACGCCATGAGCCATCATGAGCGTATGGACGGCAAGGGGTATCCCAATCAGCTGAAAGGTAAAGCAATTCCTTTGTTTGCCAGAGTTATCTGTGTCGCCGATGCGTATGAAGCGATGACGTCCAACAGGACCTACCGCACGTCCATGAAAAAAGAAAAAGCCATTCAGGAACTCGTAGACAATTCAGGCACTCAGTTTGATCCAGAAATCTTGGACATATTCATTCATGAAGTGCTTCCAAATGAACCACCTCACAAACAAAATACTTGATGCAAGACAGGGAGTAAACCTGCTTTATTATAAAAGCCTGGCCTTTAGTGAAAGGCAACTAACTTATAATTCTCTTTGGAGTGACGCATATGAAATATAAAAACTATACCAAGACTCAACTCATTGACATGATTCATAATCTTGAAAACTCTGAAAACAAAGCCATGGACAAACGGGACGAATTGATCCGGTCGCAATATTATGCAACCGGATACTTAGGACCCTGGCACTGGGATGTGAAAAGCGATACCGTTACGCTTCACCCTGTTCAGCATGAAATGTTCAACTTGAAAAAGACAGAGACACTGTCTTTCAAGGATTATTTAAATCTTGTTCACGAAGATGACAAAGCCATGGTTGAAAAGGAATTTCAAAATCATCTTAAAAATAATATTCCAGCAGTGGAAATAGAGTACAGGATTCGTTTTTATGACAAAAAGTACCATTGGCTCTATCACCGTGCGGAAATAGATGAAAGCGATGCTTCTGGCAATCCAATCCATGTCATGGCCATCCTCATGGATATAACCGAAAAACGAAACACTGTGGAACATTTGAACCATGAGAAAAAGCTTCATGAGAAGAATGCCACTTTAGACTTTTTAACGAACCTTTTGAATCGCAGAGGGCTGCATGTCCACTCCTCGCGTTTCTTTCAAGGTGTGCAGGCAACCAAAAAAGACATCACCATAGCCATGTTTGATATAGACAATTTCAAACATGCCAATGATACGTTCGGCCATGAGTATGGGGACCAGGTATTGCTTGATATTGCCAATCTCTTGAGAGAGCACACGAGAAATGAAGATATCGTATCCAGGTTTGGAGGCGATGAATTCCTTCTCATCTTTACGGATATGAAGTTGGAGAAAGCCTGTAGAATATGTGAGAGAATCAGACAGACTGCTCAAGAGCAATATAAAGATGCCGAAGTCAAAATCACCCTCAGCGGAGGTGTGAAGGAGTATGAGGGCGAATCCATGAAAACAATGATCAAGCAAGTTGATACACTTCTTTACAAAGCCAAGAGAAGCGGTAAGAACAAGATAATGAGCGCTTTATCTGAATAATTTATTACCTTTTGTATTAATTTATAAGATGCGTACCCTAATCAAACCGATATGAACAGAGCGCAAAACCAAAAGGTTTTGCGCTCTGTTCATTTATTAATTAGCCTATTCAAGCGGTCTTTGATAGATTCAATGTTGGGTAGACATCCTCGGTGAAAAGCTTGACGATGTTCGTATCGAACTGGGTTCCTGAATGCTTTTTAAGCTCTTCAAGTGCCGTTTCAACCCTTAGGGCCTTACGGTAGGGTCTATGTGAAATCATGGCTTCGAATGCATCTGCGACACAAATGATGCGGGCGAATAGCGGGATGGCTTCTCCCTTCAATTGATTGGGATAACCCTGACCATCGAAACGTTCGTGATGGCTCATGGCGTATTCAGCCAGTTTTGAATACTGATCAGCCGTTCTCAGAATTTGATACCCGTTGACTGTATGGCGTGTCATGGTTGTCCATTCCTCTTGTGTGAGGCGTCCTGGTTTTTTGAGTATGGCATCAGGTACGGTGATTTTTCCGATATCATGAAGTCTGCCTGCCAATTCGAGTTCTTTGATTTCATCGATTTGGAGTTGCATTTTTTCACCGATTTTTTTACAAAAATGGGCGACTCTGTTCGAATGGTGTTTTTCTTCGTCGAACTTGTCTGTCAAGGTGTTTAAAATACTGAAGATGGCATTGTTGCGGGTGGTCTCGGAGAAAAGCACCTTGTGTTTGTACATTTTGTCTTCAGCTTCCTTGAGGATTGTTCTGATAGATGTTTTTTCATTCTTTTTCAGGGCATACCCAAACGCAAGGGAGTATGTGATGCCCCCAATTGGTTTGTTGGCTATGACAGCATCGAGGTGTGTTTTGATGTTTTGAAGTCGCGTGTCACTGGTGTTGGGAGAAATAATCGCAAATTCATCGCCGCCAATGCGTGCAATGACTTCATCATTGGTTTTGATCTCTTCAAGTGCGCCGGCGACGTCCATCAATGCATTGTTTCCGTTTTTGTAGCCGTAGGCATCGTTGATGAGTTTGAGTGCGTTCAGATCTATCATTGCAAGGCCGAGAGGTAAATACTTCGGATCTTTAAGCGCGACCAGCTGTTCTTCGAAAAAGCGACGGTTTGAAATACCTGTCAAATAATCATGGTAGGTAATATGTTGAATTTTCTTTTCTCTTTCTTTTTGTTCACTGACATCGTGAAACACCATGACCACGCCGATAAGTTTACCTTTAGAATTGTGGATAGGGCTTGCGCTATCCTTGATATGAAAGGTCTCACCCTTGTGGTTTATAAGTACGGTATTGTCCTCAAGTTCAACAGAACCATCTTGATTGAGTACGGCTTGTATGGGATCAACTGAGGGTTCTTTCGTTTGGTGATTGATCAGTTTGAAAATTTCAGTGAAGGGGTGGCCGATTACCTGAGTGTATTCAAGTCCGAGAAGTGTAGCGCCCAGTGGATTGATATTCACAATCACACCATCTATATCCGTAGTGACCACGCCATCTCCAATGGACATCAGGGTTGCATCGAGTTCTTCGTTTTGTATGTGGAGTCTGTTTAGCCACTGTTGAAGAAATCTGAAAAGCAATCCGATTCCCCCACCGAGTGCAACAAAATAAACGCCACGATAAAGTGAATTCAAAAATGGTTCCGCTTGTACATTAAGAAAATCCAGTTGCATAAGAGGGCCCACAAGCAATCCCCCTACTACGCCGGTAATCATGGCCGTAACAGGGCCGAAATAAAAAGCTGCGAGTATAATGGGAATGTACATTGTGTGAGCGAGCACACTAGGCGTGCCGCCTATTAAAATGATGAACAGTGTATTGATTATTAAAAGTCCCATAATCACAAGCAGTGCAAATCGTCTGTAAGTCGCTTTTTTTTCTATAAGATGATTCAGGATCTTGTTCATAAGCGTGTATGCGTCAGACGTTTTTGGTTGACGCGCTCCTTTCAAAGTAAATGGTCTTAGTGGTTGATAGAACAAGACGCTTCTAATTTTTATTATATAATTATTAGGCCCTATTATCAAGACAATCCATCACGGTAGTGTAAACGAACCTGAGTCTCCATGGATCCCATATCAGTACGAACAAATTTTCATTTTTAAAAAAAGGTTGAAAATTTCAACCATGGATGAACCTTTGATCATCTAATGATTGTCCATATTCATGATGCATTGCATCCGATTATTGAAATCCGAAAAATTGTTTGTTGCATGCATAAGTTCACTCAAATGCTTTGTATTAAGCAAATAAAACACTATAAAAAACCCTTGCCGTGTGAGATATTTGTTCTTTCACATGGGCAAGGGTTTATTTTAATATTAAACGTGAAGTGTGTATACAGGTTGATTGGGTCAGTATTCAATCAGTTTATGGGTACATACCCTGACGCTTCAACAAGCTTTTGTCCCTCACTTGAAAGCATCCATTCGATGAAGGGGTCAATGTTCGTGTTGTCGCTGCCTGCGGTGATTGCGTAAAAGGAATCCGCCACAGGATACGTTCCCTCAAGAATGGAGTCCTTTGAAGGCGCAACGCCCTCTAGGGAAAGGTGTTTGATGGCTTCGTTGTTGACGAGTTCCATCGAGTAATAACGAAATGAAAAGCCCAGGGCGTTCTCATGGTTTTTGTAGTTGGCCGTACTTGATATGATGCCACCCATGCCACCGACAACAAGTTCACTTGGCGGTTCACTGAGCTCAGTATCGCCCATCATGTTTTGAAGAGCGGTTTGTGACCCACTGCCTTCAGGTCTTTGAAAGGCCTTGATGGCTTCATCATTTCCGCCAACGTCTTTCCAGTTCGTGATTTCACCACTGTATATGGCTCTAATCTCTTCGATTGACAGATCATCAACGGGGTTTTCATGATTGACGAAAAACACAAACGCTTCTTTTCCAATCGGTGTCATGGTGAGTTCCACGCCATTACGTTTTGCATGGTTTTCCTGAGCCTGTGAAGGCCCGGCTGCGAAAATCATGTCCACTTCACCGTCGATGAGGCTTCTGTAAGCTTCACCTGTCTGGGTGGATGAAACAAGACTGTCATTCGCACCATAGGGATGATAGGTCCCTTCTTCATACACGGCTTCACTGAAGGCGGAATAGACCGGATAAAGCGCCGTTGCGCCATCGAGAACGAGCGGATTGCTGTTCATCTTGAAACTCGCGTCCTCATCAAGTCTAGCAAGGGCTTCACTTCCTGTGAAGGGTTGAAAATCATAAAGGTTGATGCCGCGTTCTTCAATGCTTATGGCATTCAGGTGATCTTCATACGCGTAAATCCCTATGCCACTTACTATGGTGAGTGTTAGAAGTCCCCCACTGATTCCGAGAATAATCCTTCTTTTCCATTTCAAGAAGAAAAGACTGAAAACGGTAAACAGAAGAAGAACAGGTAATATCCAGGAAACGTTTTGAAAAAAGAGGTTCAAATAGGGATAGCGTATCGTCATGGTACTCATGAAGAAACTCATGAACGCCACGGGAATCAGGATAATGAATAATACGATAAACACGATGATTTTAGTAAGCTTTGTATGATTGGTCATAGCACACATCCTCTCAGTAAAAAGCATACCATGCCCGTACTATTTATACATGTCTTTTCTGATAATAATCTAAAAACTTAAAGGCCTAAAAAGATATTCAGTTCAACTTAATCTTATT
>JAGYML010000062.1 GCA_018400615.1 bacterium
AGCGGCGCATGATGTGGATTTAGCCAGAGATCACATCATTTCGCATCTAGAAAAAATCATCGATACGTATCAAAACGACCCCAAAAAAGGATTAGAAATTGAACAATAATAAGCCCTTGCCTAAGGGCTTTTTTTATTATAAATTACTTAACTTGTACAGCCGTAACACTTACTTGTTCATTTATATATATTATTAATTGGGGTAAGTCATAGTAGATTGTATTTGTCTTGCATGTAAAGGCTTTCATAGTATAATAAATGTATTAAAATCAAGGAGGCACGTAATGAAGACAAATGCAGCTGTTACTTCAAAGACCGGGCAACCGTTCAAGATTGAACAGATTGAAATACAAGAGCCAAAAGTAAATGAAGTACTCATACAAATAGTCGCATCTGGGGTTTGTCACACGGATGCTGTGGCCAGAGATGCAGAAGGACTCACACCCCTTCCAGCCGTCCTCGGCCACGAAGGTTCAGGCATTGTCAAAAAATTAGGTCCAGGCGTCACCTCGGTAAGCGAGGGGGATCATGTGGTTCTCTCATATAGTTTTTGTGGGAAATGTGATAATTGCCGAATGGGTAAACCCGCATATTGCGATAATATGATGGCCCTTAATTTTGGGGGCATTATGTTGGATGGTACAAAACGTCTAAGTCAAGACGGTCAGGAATTATCCACCTTCTTTGGTCAATCTTCGTTTGGCATGTATGCTGTGGCGCACGAAAACAACGTGGTTAAAGTGGACAAAGATGTCGATTTAAATTTACTGGGCCCCCTAGGATGCGGGATTCAAACCGGAAGTGGGACCGTCCTCAATAAACTACAACCAAAGTTTGATGAAAGTTTAGTGGTCTTTGGCTGTGGTGCGGTTGGATCGAGTGCCTTAATGGCTGCAAACATCGTAGGGTCTTATCCGTTGATTGCTGTTGACTTACATGACAGCCGGTTAAAACTGGCTAAAGAAATCGGTGCCACCCATGTGATCAACGCCGGCAAAGAAGATGTGGTCGCCCGCATTCAAGAAATCACCGGTGGCGGTGCTCATTATGCCGTTGAGACCACCAGTGTTCCAGCTGTCGCAATCCAATCGATTCATGCCCTAAGAGCTCAAGGCGTCAGTGCGATTGTCGGTGTCACCCCAGAAACGAACATCAATATCTTCCAAGACATTCTTGCACAAGGAAAATCCATTGTAGGGGTCATTGAAGGAGACTCAGTCCCGCAAGTATTTATTCCCCAATTAATCGACTATTATAAACAAGGGAAATTCCCGTTTGATAAACTGGTGAAGTTCTATGATTTTGAAGCGATCAATGAAGCGTTTGATGATTCGGCCAAAGGGGATACCATCAAACCCATATTAACTATGAATCACTAATTGAAAAGTAAACAAAAATCGCAACACCGCCATCTCAATTTCAATTGGGATGGCGGTGTTTTATTTTAGATATGGCGTATTTGAACTTTATTGCATTGTGCCATAGAATATAAATAGGATAAGTTTTGAGTCAAGGGGTGTTTCTATGCTTAAATTTTTAATGATAAGTGTAATGCTGTTTTTAGTTGTTGGGTGTGATGACTCAAATGCGAACGTTGATGATATCATTCCAGATGAGAATGTAACCGAACTAAGGCAATCCATACCCTACCAGATCGATGCCGATGAACTATTTCTTAAATATGAAGATAGTTGGGTAAGGGTGTTGACTTGGGATTCAAAACTGATGGTGAATGAAGTGTATCTAGACGATGAAATCATTCATGTTGAATTAGAAAATGGGTCCGTCATAAATACAAGTTTAAGATTTGATGTCATTCAAGTGGATTTTTTAGTCAATCAAGGACACTACGAAACGATTTATGGGTTAAAAGGTCTTAGCCCCAGTATCGAAGCCCCCGAATTAGAAGGATTTACCTTTGAAGGATGGGATCATTCCACAGAATCCATTCAAACCTCAAAAGAAATTCATGCGCTCTTTGAACCGATTACCTATAACGTCACATTCAATACGGAAACGCCAAATGAATCGATTAGTTTTTCAGTGACGCATGGGGCGGTTATTGAAGAGGTCCCTCAACTTGAAAAACTAGGGTATACGTTTTTAGGTTGGTTCAACAATGACCAACTTTGGGATTCAAGTGACGCAATTAAAGCGTCCATGAATTTAGTTCCACGCTTTGAAGTAACGGAAGGATACATATTTGATCCTCACCTTCAATCCGCTCTCATTGAATCGAATATATCCATGGATGATAATGGCGCAGTAGATATCCAAGCGGCCCAAACCATCACCTCATTGGATTTATCATACTTTTCCATCGAAGATTTATCGGGCATTGAGGTCTTCAAAAATCTTGAATATATAAATTTAAGGGGAAATAATTTAACGACGTTAACTCCTCTTTTAGTACTAGACCGACTCGAAATTGTAAAAAGTGCCAATAACCGATTGTCCGATTCGCCCTTATATATTTCAGATGTTGATTCAGGTGTAGAGGCTTTAAGAGAGCAGGGTGTCGCGGTTCATAATGCGATTTTTCAACAAGTCAGTCCAACGCCCAAAAACGCATCCAATACAACTTATACGTGGAAAACGTTATTAGTCATCCCTAAAGAGATCGATACTCAAAAAGATGGACATACCATTACGAGTGACATGTCAGAAGATGATTTAAATACGCTTTATTTAGAAGCTGAATTATTTAGCCACGCAATTAACAACCTTGCGCCCGATGATGTATGGATAGAAGTCGAAATTTACGTCACAGAATCCATTCATCAAGGCGACATTAATGTATATGACTTGGATGAAGGCCCCTCTTTTTGGCTATATCCTAGACAAATCAATGAAATCCAGTCACTGAGTAGTGAATATGATTCTATTTTAGTATTGCATGATATCGATGATAATCGGGGCTATGCCGGTTTAGGGGGCTATGATTCAGACTTAGGGCTGGGTTTTGCCTCAATTCGATTTGACGCATTTCAGTTTACGGAAGACCAATTTTTTCCTTCTGAAAATATGTCGTACGCCACTCGTTTAGAAGCCTCCCACATGGATTGGGGTAATTTAGTAATGATTCATGAATTTCTTCATGGACTAGAATTTTATGGAACAGATGTTTTAAATCTTCCCATCTGGAATTTACATGATTCTGCAAGTCATTACGAAGAACAAATTGAGGATGATTATAGCATTTATGATTTTGATAAATCTTTAACTAGAGATATTCTATGGTATGAAGGGTATTTAAGCGGTGACTTAAATCCGTTGAATTCCACAGAGACAACGGTCACCCGCGTAATATTTGAAAAGCCGCCTCGTTTATATGATAAAGATTGACATTGCCATACTTTTAATCAGTTCGTGACCGCGGTAACTGAAATCAATAAAAACCTTTGACGCTTATGACAAACCACTCTTTAAACTTCAATCAATTAAAGTCATTTTTTCATCATGGCTTTTTTTATATGCCATTTAAGGAGGACACGTATGAACCGTATTTTTAAAACGATTCTAATATTATTGATCGGAATTAGCCTGGTAGGATGTCAAGAGGATATCGATCCGAAAGAACCCGATGACGCCGAAGAAACGATTGAAGAGTTACAAGACGATGAGGATGAATCCATGAATGATGAGGAGAATTCAGAAATATCTGAGGATCATGATGATGCCCATAACAATGAGAGTCCAGGGCCCACAAACCCAACTGAAGATCAAAAAGAAGATGACGTGCCAGATGAGACAGCAACCAATGAGAGTGAAACTGCCATCTTAACCTCAATCGAATTCAAACATATGGATGATCATTTGCATTTGGAATATGAAGATCGGTGGATTAAAGTCTTGGTTTGGAGTGCTGACTTGCCAATTACAGAGGTAGCTTTGACCCCGTCTAAAGAAATTATTGTGACACTGAGTGAAGGCCCAGTCATCGAGACAAATGTATTATTTAATGTGCTTGAAGTGGAACTAATCGTCGAAGACAATACTGTAGAGACTTTTTTTGGCTTAAAAGGATTTGATATAAAGCCGAGTACCTTGCCGCAAAAAGAAGGGTATGACTTTATTGGATGGGATGCTTCTCTGGAAAACATTCAAATATCCCAACGAATTACGGCGCAGTTTGAAGTGAAAACCTATCCCACTGAATTTCAAGATCCCTACGTACCCGCTAGCAGTGTCCAAAGTTTCATAATCGAAGCCAATCCCGATAAAGGGTTTAATATTCCTTATTTTATTTACCTACCTTCCACCCGTTATGAATCAGAAAATGAAGGGCATCCCCGTCACTTAATGTTAGAAGGCTTAAATTTTGGGATTGTCAGCAATAATGTGCCAGGTAATATGTACGAACAAATGATGAGTGGGGAAAACAGTCATGTCGTCTCGTCTGTTACGGAACAATTATTCATTCCAAAAATTGTCCCCTATTTACCCAAAACATGTGTCAATGTTAAAAATGATTACGGGGATGAGAAAGGTCATTTTCACGGACTTGATTCAACTGTAATGCGCTTAAAAGAACATTTTGATGGAGTCAGTCTGTGTGAATATCCCTTTGAAGGCATCGCTCATCCTGGAACCGAATATCTCGAATCATTAATTGATATCGATGAGCAAATCTTAGCCCTAGTGAAAGATGCACAGGAACGTTTGAATGAAGCAGGATGGCAATTAGAAGAAGAAATTTTTGTCGCAGGGTATTCCGCGTCAGGGTCGTTTGCCGATGCGTTTACGTCCATGTTTCCCAGTCATGTTCAAGCGATGTTTGCGGGGGGATTGTTTATTCCCACACAGCCTATAGATGCATATCAAGGGTACGAATTATCATACCAACTCGGCGTATCTGAATACGGTACTTTAATGGGTGATTCTTTTAATATTGAAACGTTTAACTCAGTGGCTAAAATGTATTATATGGGTGAACAAGAAACCATTGATGCCGTAGCAGGTAAAGACGTATACAATGATTATCACCGGCAGGTTATTTATGATATCTATGGTGATCAAAGCATCAACGAACGCTGGTATAACGCTCAAGATGTATTTTTTGAAGTGGGGGGAGAAGGTCTATTTGTAACCGATAAAAGAGCTGGACACTATGCGACTAATGAAGTCATTGATTATCTCATCACATTTTTCAAGCAGAACCGTGGCACTCAATCCCCCGTCTACGATTTCAATCAACCACATGAAGAAATTGTACTCCACTACAACGGCGATTTACTCGGCGAGAAAAACATTGAAGGTGTATTTGGTCAAGCCGCCGATGGCAACTGTGTAATTAACTATGATTTTGACCAAGTTAATCGAGGGACTTATGCAATCGTATCTAGCATCGATCCTCACCAAGTCGATCATCCTTTCAATCAGTTAGGCTTAAGGAGTGTGGGGGCAGGAAACACAATGATTCTTGATTATCTGCAAGCCGAATACTTGATCTACTTGGATTATCCTGGAAGTAATATTCAGCGGGAATGTGATTACTGGAAGGATGTTCCATTATCCAATGATCCTATTAGTTATTTCACAAAAGAATCTCAG
>JAGYML010000063.1 GCA_018400615.1 bacterium
GGGTGCCCTTTGATACATGCGCACGGATGGTTTTGGCATGTAGCATGCCCTCCATGACATAATCATCGGTGTATTTGGCCTTCCCTGACATTTTTTCATCACTGTCGACTTTGTGAATGGCCTTCGATATGTCTTTCACGCTTAGCCTCCTAGTTTGTCCATGGTGATGGCATCTGTAGGACATTTCGATACACACAGACCGCAACTGGTGCATTTGTCAGGATTGAAAGTGATTTTGTCTTTGAACTCAATGGCAAAATAAGGGCACACCTTTTCACAAAGCATGCATTCTATGCATAAATCTTCCTTTAGCTTTGGCAGTTCCCATTCGTAGGAGACTTTGTTTTCAAGGGGGGTTGCCTTCACATCCTCAATGCTTTCAAAGCCGTAGTGTTTCAAAGCCTTTTCAAGATCATGGATGATTTTTTCATACATCTGTTTGCCCTTGATGAGCGCTGTAGAAAGCATTTGGACCGCACTTGCGCCAGCCAGGAGAAACTCAATGATGTCTTCAGCACTCGCGACGCCTCCTACGCCGATAACAGTGAGGTCTGGCTCTGCTTGTTTTATTTTATAGACGATGGCGAGTGCGAGGTTCTTGATGACAGGACCTGTCGTCCATGCAAACCCATCTTGGGCGCCGTATTCAATGGCCCTTCTTTCTTTGTTGATTTGGATAGTGGGGCCGAGTGAATTGATGGCTACAATTCCGTTCGCACCCTTTTCCTTGATTACTTTCGCGAAGCCTTCAGGATCAGGAATATGGGGGGATATTTTCATGTATATCGGTTTTTTGGTAAGCCTTCTGATGGTTTTGACGGTCTCGCCGATGATGCTTAAATCCGTCCCGACGTAATGGGTGGAGACTTCAAAGGCATCTGCAAAGGCATCCAGTCTCGGGATGAGTGTTTCCATGTCCTCCTTGGAATAACCAACGGAGATGATCAGGGGTCTGTCCTTGACTTTCTGGTGGCTTGCAAGAAACTCCGTTTCCCATTTTTCAAGGGGATACTCACTCCAGAGTTCGGAGTTTTGAACGTATTGGTTGGACCCGTAGATACAGGGTTTGGGGATTTTAGGCCTTTTTGTTGAGATGGTCTTCGTCACCACTGCGCCGCATCCGGCTTCTTGCATGAACAGAAGTTTCTCATCGTCTCCGACAAGTGGACCCGAGGCTGGCATAAGGGGGTTTTTTAGTGTGAATCCGTCAAAGGTTGTTTTCAAATTCAAGGTTAACACGTCCTTCTTCTAGTCTTTTCCAGCATTTTTGAGCTTCCTTTGAAGCGTTTTGGTATAAGCGATTGGTTTTATCACTGACCTTGTAATGGTGAACAATGAAGTGGCCATCTATGAAGACGTCTGACGGTTTGAAACTCGAAAACAGGCCAAACACGAGGTGACCGAGCGCATTGGTTTTATCCATTGGGGTCGGTGGCACATAAGGATGCATGAGAAGGTCCGCCTTGTAGCCTTTTTTGAAGCGTCCGAGTTTAATGTTCAAACGGCGGGATGCGTAGGCATAGGTATCATCAATCACCTTTTGTAAATCCGTCATGTCAAACCCTTGTGGGTCGTGGGTGTGAAGGTGGCTGCCAAAGAAAAGATTGAGGTATTCCTGCGTGATGCCCATCGAAAGTCCGTCATTGCCCGCAATTACAGGAATCGCTTGATTCTTCAGGGCTTTGAAGTCTGGAAAGCCGACCCCGTTGTTCATGTTGGAGCCGGGATTGAGTGCGACTACGGCGCGGTGTTTTTTAATCAGGGCTCTTTCCTTTTCATTGACGAAAAGTGCATGAACAATCAAGGAATCAGGGGTAAGCAGTTCGTGTCTTGCGAGTCTTTCAACGACCCTTTCACCATGGTTTTTCACGCAATGTTCCTCGTCCTCCTTGCCTTCTGCAACGTGGATGTGAATGGGGGCACCGTTTAGATTTCTTCTTACTTTTTTCAAGGTGTCCTCACTCAGGGTAAACGAGGCGTGAAGGCCGAAATGGCCACTGGTTTTTTCGTTTTGGTTCGTTTCAATGAAGGCCGTGTTTTCTTTGATGCATGTGTCCACATTAAAACGATCACTCGTTTCAAAAGCGAACATTGCGCGCAGACCGACGTCGTCCACCACGGCTTTTTTCAAGGTTTCAAGTGCCCCTTCAATCGTGCCGGAGGCGTTGTGGTCGATCAGGGTCGTCACCCCGTTTTTCACATGGTCGACCGCGGAGACGATGCCACTTGCATAAAGGGAAGGAAGGGTATGACTGGCATCGAGTTTCCACCATTGTTTTTTAAGGATTTCAGGGAACGTTTCAAAGGTTTCAGGGTTGGCCCATCCTCGTGCGAAAGCCGAATAGATATGGGTATGGCCTACGACAAGAGAAGGCATGACAAGGTGGTTCCTGCCTTCGATGATTTCATCTGCGGCGCTCGCAGAAAATGTGTCCATAGGCCCCACTTTGATGATGGTATCTGAGAAAAGCACGTAGCCAGGGTTGTAGAAATGGTCGAAATCAAAGATGATTGCGTTGATAATGGCTTTAGTCATCAATACCCTCTCCTTTTATGAACTGGCCTTTTTGTTTGATGAATTGCCCATCCTTCAAGATGAAACGGCCTCTTGAGAGTGTGGAAACGATGGTGGTGGACACTTCAAGCCCAGTGTAGAGTGAATAGTCACACGCCGAATGGTTGGCGTTTATGTGGTAGGGGTCACGTGACTTCACGATGGCGATGTCGGCATCGCTACCCTTTTGAAGGATGCCTTTTTTGGGGAAAAGGCCCATGCGCTTCGCAGGATTGAGCGTCATCTTGTCAATAAGGGCTTTTCCAAACCTGTGGTAGAGCACATTGAAGGTGTGTTCGATGCTGCCGATGCCCAGTGGGATGTCTTTGAGATGCGCTTTTTCCTTTTCCTTTTTCATGAACGGTGCGTGATCGGTCCCGATGGTGTGAATGGCTTCAAAGTGTTTTTGGAGATAGTGCCGTTCCATCCCTGATCTGAGGGGTGGGGCAAAGGTATATAGATGGCCGTTTTTTTTGTGCAAACAGTCACGCGTGAACAACAGATACTGCGGACAGCTTTCTACAAAGAAACGGCTGTTCAAAATATCACTGTGTCTATGCTTCAATGCCTTCAGCGTATGGCCGCTGCTCATATGCACCATGTAAAGACGGCCTCCGGTCGTCTTTACGAAATCCGCGAGTTTCAACGCTTCCACGGTTTCACTTTCACTCGGACGGCTCTTGGTTAGATCTTCATGGGTAAAACTGTCTTTTAGGGTAATCAAATCGTCGTTTTCAATGTGCGCGAGTAAAAGAAACCCATGGCTTTTAGTCAACTCAAGGAGTCTTTTGATAGCTATGTCCTGGGTTCTGCGACCACTCTCTGAATAAGTGGTGAATACCTTGAGGGTGTCAAGCCCGAGTTCACGCATGGTGGTGACGTACTTTTCAAGAGGCCCCTCAGGATTTTTCATGGTCGCATGAAGCTTATAATCAAGGGTCGAGGATTCTGAGAGTTTCCTTCGTTTTTCAAAGGCCTCTTTCAAATCACGTGCATTTGAAGTGGGGTCGAGAAAGTCCACGAACGTGGTGACGCCTCCAAAGGCTGCCGTACGTGAGCCGCTCGCGAAGTCATCCGCCGTGGTATGCCCACCAACGTCAAGAGAAAAATGCACGTGGGGATCGATGAAGCCTGGAAGTACCATGGCGTTCGCTGCGTCATACGTGTCCTTTGTAGGACGGTCTTCACTGGACACTGCCGTAATTTTGCCATCCTTTATATACACGTTGGTTTTGTAAAAGTCACCGTTTTGATAGACGGCGCCATTGATGATTTTAAGATCATCCATGTTTTTCATTTCCTTCCTTCACTAAGTAGGCGTTTAGTTGATACGCCTGCGTGATGGGGTGCACCAGGTCTTCACGCATACTGATAAAGCACGCCTTATCGGAGGCAATCATGGCTTTCAAAATCGAGTGGAAGCCTTCACCCTTCAGTTCCAGTTTCCCCACTTCATCCAGATACAAAGGAGAGACACCAGAGTGAATCAAGTCCTGCATGGTGGCCTCCATCCAGGCAAGGGTGTGCCTGTCAAATCGGTAAGGGCCGATGCGCGTCACTTCCTTGAACGTCAGGTCATTGTAGCCATCCCTCAAGACAAGCAACCGCTGTTCGCCTGTAGAAAGTCTCAAGGCATGGTAGCTTTTCACGGTTTGTCCATCCATGGTTTTCACCATGATGAAGCCATCCCCTCCATGGGTTTGATGGAGGGCTTTCATCCTGGTTGTCTTGCCGCTATTGATTTTCCCAGTAACGATACCGACCATGCTGACTCTCTCTCATGTGGGTGTGACCTTGTTTACCATGGATGATGGCGAGCATCTCACTCGCGATGCTTACGGCGATTTCTTCAGGGCTGCCTCCCCCGAGGTCAAGCCCGATGGGAGAATGGAAATGACTGAGATCAATGGCCTTTCCATAGGTCTCATAGGTAGCTTCGAGGTAGTCGTCGAGTTTCTCAGGTGAACAAAGCATCCCCATGTATCTAGGGTTGATGCCGTGTTCGATGACCTTGTTGATGACATGGTAGTCGTATTTGTGGTTGGGGGTGCTTACTATGATGAAGCTTTTTTCTTTGAGCGGTTCCTCATCAATGAACGTCGCAAAAGGACTGTGCACGAGGCGATCAGCATGTGGATAGGCTTCAATCACTTCTTGTCTCTCGTCAATCACGGTCAGGTGAAAATCCATGGTCTTGAGGATATGTCCAAGCGCTTTTGAGACATGGCCTGCCCCGAATATATAGACATGATTCTTCGTGCCGACGAATTCATAGAAAAGCGTCACAACCCCACCACATACCATCGGCAAAGTCTTGGCATTCGCTATGACTTCCCCTTCGTTTAGAACGTAGCGTTCACTCAACGTTTCCTTGGTGTCAAAAAGCTTCTTGCATTTTTCACGGGCATAGTGTTCAAGTGCACCCCCGCCAACGGTTCCGTGGGCTTCGCCGTTTTTGGCCACAACCATTTTCTTGCCGACTTCAACGGGACCCGCACCTTGCTTCTTTGTGACAGTGACGACGTAGGCGTCAATGCCTTTTTTCTTGTAGTCTACGATATGTTCATAGAGAGTGTTCATGAAATCCCCCATTCTGTGTTTGAAGAAAGCCAAAGGACACACGTGTCTCTTTGGCTTTGAAAATTCATAAAGGTGCGATGGTCAAGGAGATGGCGAGAATAAGCGCAATCAGCGCACCGGCCATGTTGACGCTGAGCTTTAGTGCCATGCGTTTTTGAAGCGCTTCGAAGCCAGCGAAAAGCCCAAAAGCGAGCAGCCCTGAGAAGGCACCTTGAAGAAGGGCGAATGAAGCCATTGTAGTAAATGAGGCTATCTGGTCGGCCATGAA
The DNA here is from genome assembly GCA_018400615.1 of bacterium. Lineage (GTDB taxonomy): Bacteria > Bacillota_I > Bacilli_A > Izemoplasmatales > Izemoplasmataceae > M55B118. The sequence goes on from JAGYML010000063.1 coordinate 5,403, forward strand.
GCCTGTGGTAGCG
>JAGYML010000064.1 GCA_018400615.1 bacterium
TAACTTCAATAAAACTGGCGAATTTGTTAATATAGTACTGTTAGCGTCTTTATTACAATAAAAAAAAACACAAGGAGAAAGACATGAAAAAATTACTGGTCAGCATTTTGTTCGTATCTCTCATCATGCTTTACAATGTTCAACCCACAAGTGCAAGTGAAGAAGCAGAAGCCGTCATTACAAAAGAAGTGGTGCATTATGAACGCATCTACACCGAAAAAGGCGAACTGAAAGAAGAAAACGTGCTTGACAAGGAAACGTACGACAAACGCGTCAAGGAAAAGAAAGCGGAACTGACCCCCAACAAAAACAAGGATATGAGCTTTGTGGCAGATAACGTGCCCAAACACTCAGCAGCGTATGAAAAATTCTTTGTTGAAGAGCCAGAATCCACTGATGATTCGATGAGTCTCATGACCACATCGTCTCTAAACAATTCATTTGAACCAGTGGATGGCACATCCACTTCACAAGAACCTGAAGACTGTTATTTCTATCTTGATAGCTGTGAAGTGAGTGAAACGCTCAATACGGAATACACCACCCATACCACGACTGTGACATTGAAACCGAATGTATTCGGACCTGAACCGTCCATTTTTCTAAAAACAAACCTACATTGGGACATCATGCCTGAACATAGAATGCATGATACGATAGCCTTGTCCTGGGAACATGGTGACAAACTAGCCATTGAACCGCGCACCATGCGCGCTGATTTTGATGCCCACTATGAGTATTACTACAAATCAGCGAAAGTTTTTGAAAACGATCACACATCCTATGCGTATGGCGTATCGGATTCCTTTACCAAATGGCAAAACCCGTTCAGATTCTCTCAATCTGAACATGGGGTTGTTTTCCATCCTGATTTGTCCGATTATGAAAACTTTAGGTATTACATACAAAATCCTTTTACAATGCATGAGTATATCGAGATGGAAACCTATACGGACCTTGATATCACGCTTGAAGTTGCGCTTAGAACCAGAAACGAGTACTCTTTACTGAACAACAATATTTATGAGTTTGAAGCTGTGGGCGAGTACATGCATTTTTGGGAATCTCTCAACGAACTTCCAAGTCTGAATGACGGCATCGAACCCTCAAGCGGCTTTTCCACGAGACTCGATTTCGATTCTTCACACTACAGTCAATACGATGGCTTCAGAAGAAACCCTGTCAATGTGGTCATCAACTAACACCAAGCACCTGATACTTCTTTGAAAGGAGTAGTGCACTTGATGCACATATGGACATATGACTCTTAAAGAGTATCTCAATAAAACGTTTGAACACACCGAAAAGACCGCGGAAACACAAGATCAGAAGCAGCGGCTTTACCGGGATTTTCTCAAACGCAACGATGAATTTTTAGAGCAGGGCTATCTACCGGATGAAGCCGAAGACAAAGTCCTTGAAACTCTGCCTACACCAGACGAGTACCGCGAAAAGCTTCACTTGGAAGTCAATAAGTTGAATGATACTGACAAGGGGTTCGCGATATTCAGGTGGATCTTGAAATATTCCATTTGGTTACTATTGATTATTTACTTAATTGGAAGCATAGAATTATCTACAGATTTCTTCTTTAATTTCGGAGATAACTGGGCACTAAGACAATCGGGATTGCTAATGTTTTATGTATTATGGTCCCTTATTTTAAACACATTTGCGATTCTATTCCTCATGAACAAGCCAGACAGTACCTATGGAGAAAAGGTAAGAAAGCATGCCTTGATTCTTATCGGCATGCTGACGCATCCTTTTGGAATTCCCGTGCTCATTGTAGGCCTGCTTTATTCATATACAAGAATGCAAAAGGCTGATTATTTCAAAAAGAGGCTGTTCCGTTCGTTTAGGGTGAAAAAGCACCCGGTAGCGGTTTACAGTGGAACGTTTGTCGCCTTTTTGATTATTACCTTCGGAGGGTTCACACTCGCACGTGGTCTGTTTGCTGATGAGGATAATATTCCAAAAGCCACCAACATTTATTTTGAAAACATTGAAGATGACCGCATCATTCAATCCGGTGTGGCAAGGCTCACGCCAATTGAAGACGAAACCACTGAAATAGAACTGGAGATTACTCAATACAGTTTTGCGACCGATTCTCCTACCGAATTGGAGCACGCAAGTCTCACCTATCAGTTATTTAATATGGATGGCTTGAGTGAACCCATTGAATTTGACAAATATCTCATAATGGAAGATTCGTTGGTGGTTAATCAGTCAATGGACTCCGTCATCAATGATTTTGAAATTCAAATCAAGGTCTATTATAAAGACAATGCCGATCAACAGAATGTGAGAAACTTCTTGCTTTCAAGTGAACACATATCAAATATCAAAGAAGTGGAAAAAGATCATTCTTATTGGATTTGGGAATAACCCAATAAATTCATACATTCGTTTGTTTAGACTGTAAAGGTATATTGAGGAGGCAAGGACATGGGACTGTTATTATGGATATTATTCGGAGCTTTGGTAGGCTGGATTGCCAGTAAAATCATGCACAGCAGAAGACATGGATTAATCAGGAACATCATCGTAGGGCTCATAGGGTCCGTCATTGGAGGCACCATCGCCTCATCTTTGGGTTTCGGATCTGTTCAAGCATTCACCCTTGATGGATTTTTGATTGCTACAGGTGGCGCAATACTACTTATTTGGCTGCTCAGAAAACTTTAAAGACTAAAAGAGATGTTTATCGTATTGATAGACGTCTCTTTTTTATGTCAATTTTTGTGTGAACGACACATGAATTGATTAAGGAAGATTCAGTAATTCAGTGAATACGAGTAATGACATATGGGGCTGTTTGAAGTATGCACTAAAATGTTTAGATTCCTATGAATTGGAGCTTTGTTTTCACAATGTATTGTAAAATGCATGGATTGTTAGTACAATATAGTGGAAGAATAGATACGATATACGCAACGGTAATCAAGGAGTGGTACTGTGGGGGAAAAGCATCTTTATCCGGAAATGAATGAACACAATCAGAACAATGCATTTTCCAACATATATAGAAGGCATCAAACACGAGAAGCCAATCCAGAAATCTATTATCCCAAGACACCTGTAAAAGATGCAATCAAGCTGGTTCTGGTATTTATTACGGCTTTGTTGTTTCCTGTTATCGGTTTGATTTACTATGGTATATGGAGAGATGACAATGTGCGTTTGGCCCGGACAGGCCTGTTTGGCTTCTGGGTGAATTTTCTTTATTCTGCAATCATCATATTAATGCCATTTTTTCAATTTTAACATCAAGAGGTGATTTGATTTGGTAATTATAGTGTATCTAGCAATGGTGGCTTATGCCCTTTATTGCGGTTATATTTCGAGTATGGATTTGGATGATGAGAACGAAAGGATCGCCATGATGGTGTTCATTGCGTTGCTTGGATCCATTACCACACTCATTTTCGCGACGTTTCCACATATTTTCTCAGCATTTTTCCTTTGGCTCTTTGTTACATTCATCACATCGGAAATCATAAAATTTGTCAGATACCACCGATACTGAGTTATGATAGCTGGCGCTGAGCTTCACGTTTATTTTGAAAAATCACTATATATATGAAAAACCATCTTAAAATTTCTTTACGTTTTAAGACTTATGATGTACTATTAATGTATAAGCATTCTTTATCATGTCGTCTGAAGAAAAAAGTTAACCTGTATTACTTATTTGGCTTCGGCATGCGATTTTCGCAAAAAAAGGTTTGAAAACACAAGTTAAATTGTGTATAATGTTAGAAACCGGCACAGTTAAATCTAACGTTTTACTCAATGAAAAACTTGAAAATTTCTTGTCATTTTCGTGGAATCGCGATGATTTGGGTGCTTGTTTTTAATAAAGAGGTATGTAACTTCCATACGGGATCAATATGGTTGGCCCGGTATGGATTTATACATAAATACTACTAAAAAGAGGAGAGAAAAATTCATGAAAAAGGTATTTTTGACATTACTGTCAGTCCTCGCCTTAGGCGTTCTTGCTGCTTGCGGCACCAGCGTTGAAAGTGTTTCACTCGACGAATCATCTGTTGAGCTTGAAATTGGCGAATCTGTTACAGTAACTGCGACCGTTGAACCTTCTGACGCTGAACAAGGCGTTGAATGGTCAAGTGGTGATACCGGCGTTGCAACAGTTGACGACGGAGAAATCACAGCAGTCGCAGCAGGTACTGCTACTATTACAGCGACCTCGACCGATGATGAAGAAATGAGTGCGTCAGTAGACGTCACAGTCATTCCAGACCCATCAGGCGTATCGCTAGATGTTGATTCACTACAGCTTCAAGTAGGGGAATCAGAAACCATCGAAGCCACTATTTCACCTGCTGACGCAGTTCAAGAGGTAGAATGGTCAAGCGGAGATGAAGCAATTGCAACTGTAGACAGCAATGGTGCTGTAACAGCTGTAGGACCTGGTGTAGTGACTATTACGGTTACTGCAACTAGAGACAGCGGCGTTACAGATACAGCTGAAATCACAGTCGTAATCGCAGCTGAAGAAGTCAACACGGTTCTTGAAACCGAGATGGACGCTGAAGTACACACTGTGGGGGTTGTAACTGAAATAACCAATCACAATACATTCTTCATTCAAGATGACACTGGTGCCATTGCAATTTATGATGCTGAGGAAGCCTATATTGGCGACTTGGAATCAGGCGATCAGGTCCGTGTACGCGGCGTTCGTGATTCTTACAGCGGAATGAACCAGATTTCAGGCATTCTTGAACTTGAAGAACTTGATTCTGGTGTCGATCTTCCTGATGTTTCTGACATTAGTGATGTTGACATCGAAGATGACTCAGTAATGATGCCTTATCAAGGGCATAGAGTCGCTATGGATGGTTACTTGGTAGAAGAAATTTCAACTGACCAATATGAAAACTATACCATTACACTTTACAGTCCGTTTGATGGATACAGAATCGACCTCAGATATGATAGCCGTCTTGAACTGCCCGACACTGACATGCTATTTGACCTTGAGGAAAATGATTTGCTTGAAATCGACGGTATGATTCTTGGATGGCACGATGGACCACAACTCTCGTATTCTGGCGATCACACAATCGCTGAGAGTGACATGTCACTTGAGCTTACAATCAATGTAGAAAATGATGAAGTTGCTGAGGGCGCGCTTAACTTAAGTGTCTCAGAAACTTTAGAACTCGATTGGAGTGTTGACCCAGCAGATTATGTAGAAAACCAAGCACTTGATTTCACTTCTTCAGACGACA
>JAGYML010000065.1 GCA_018400615.1 bacterium
CACCCGTGTTACCAAACACCATTTCCTGGACGTTTACGGCTGTACCGAGTTCGTCAGGGATGCCATTGTGTTTACGGTAGATACGGGCACGTGGTGTGTCCCAGCTTCCAAATACCGCATCAACGGACATGTAAAGCTGTTTCATTGGATCTTGTGGGAATGCTTCGCCCACTTGTTCTTTATAGATAACTTTGAATTGTTTGACGACGTCTTCCCATTCTTCTGCAGTAATCTCTACGTCGAACTCATAGCCTTGTTTTTCCTTGAGGCCTTCAACAACCGCGTCAAAGAGCTTCATTTCAACACCGAGGACGACGTTCCCAAACATTTGAATCAGACGACGGTAGGCGTCGTTGACAAAACGGGGGTTGGATGTTTTCTTGATCATGCCTTCAACCACGTCATCATTGAGTCCGAGGTTCAAGATGGTATCCATCATACCCGGCATTGAGATTGCGGCCCCACTGCGTACGGATACGAGCAATGGATCACTCAAGTCTCCAAATTTCTTCCCTGTTTCTTCTTCGAGTTTATCCACGTAAGTCTGGATGTCTTCAATCAGTTCCGGAGAGTTTTTCCCGCCGTTTTCATAGTACTTGTTGCACATTTCAGTCGTAATGGTAAAACCTGCGGGGACAGGAATACCAAGACGCTTCATTTGTGAGAGGTTGGCACCTTTACCACCAAGAAGCGCTTTTTGGTCCTGGGTACCTTCCCCAAACATGTAAATTCTTTTCATCATTATTCACCTTTCATCCATAAAGTTTTGTACTTCATTAGCACAAAATATTATAGCATTCTAAAGACCCCTTTTCAACTGAAAAGGCTGGCTCTTTTGGCTTAAAAACGCCAAGTTCGTTTGATAACGCTTACAGCCTGCAAAAAAGAAAAGCCCCCAATGAAGGAGGCTTTGCATGCATTATATTTTTACGTTGATGATTGAGCCATCTTTGTTGGGATGGTCCTTGAGGTATTGAAGAATGGCATTGTAGTTCTTCTTGGTACTGGGTTTGCAGTCCGCGAGATGTTCCACTTCGCCTTCAATGATGCCTTCGGCGAATGCGTCGCACCCAGGATACCCACAGGCCCCGCAATTGATGCCCGGGAGCAATTCTTCCACGCCTTCGATGCGTGGGTCCCGTTCAACCGCGAGCAAGTCTGCCGCGAACGCCAATCCAAGTCCGAGGGCAGCCCCTAGGATACCGAGTGTAAGCACAGCTGTCATATTAGTTGCCCTCCTTCAGGGTGTTGGTTTTAAGTTGCTTTTTCAAGTCATCCTTGATGGTTGACACATCCTGTTTGACGCTGCACGAATAATTGTTGCAGACGTTGCAGGATGCCTCGTCAATGAGTTCCAGACAATCTTCAGGGATGGGGGTTTTCTTGTTCAACGCGAACGTCGTGATATAAAGCACGACAATCGCGGCCACGATGCCTATGGTCAACCACATTATACGATCCCTCCAAGACCGAGGAAGGCAAGCGCCATGATGCCGGCGATGACCAGAGAAATCGGTACGCCTTTCCAGGCTTCAGGTACGTTTGCGCCATCCAGGCGTTCACGAATTGAAGAGAAGGCGAAAATGATAAGGCCGAAACCTAGTGCCGTACCAAAGGCTGCGGTACTTGCCACAAAGAGGCCTTGCAGGACGCCGTAATCAGTCGCATAATTGCTTGCGATATTGGTTTCAGCGACCCCGAGAATCGCACAGTTCGTAGTAATGAGTGGAAGGTAGATTCCAAGGGATTTATAAAGTTTCTTGCTGACTTTCTTGATGAACATCTCCACGAGTTGTACGAGGGATGCAATCACCAGAATGAAAGCAATGGTGGATATGTAGGTGATGCCGTTTGGTTCAAGTACATAGTAGTAAAGCAGGTAGGTTACAATCGACGCGATGACCATGACGAACATGACCGCGACGCTCATGCCTACTGCGGATTCGGTTTTCTTGGAAACACCCAAAAACGGACATACACCCAAAAAGCGCATGAGGATGACGTTGTTAATGAGCATCGATGAAATGATGGCAACGAAGAATACGGTTATACTCATGAGGTTTCACCTGCCTCTTTCATGGCTTTTTGGCGTTTGCGTTCAGCCGCTTCGCGCTTTTTCTCTTCAATCCAGCGTTTGCGGGTGTCCGCTTTGATGCGTTTGTTTCTATTTGAGAATGCCTGGAACACCGCAAGCCAAAGTCCAATGACGATGAACCCTCCGGCTGGACCGATGAAGACATCCATGGCGAGTATGTAAGAATCAATGTTGATGAATGACCCTTCGATTCCAAGGGGAAGGTACACGCCATAGCCGACGGCGCCGGTAGCGAGTACTTCACGTGTAAACCCGATGAGCATCAGTGCCATGGTAAAGCCAAGTCCCATTCCAATGCCGTCAATGGCACTGTTAAGGGGGCCGTTTTTAGACGCAAAGGCTTCTGCGCGGCCAAGAATAAGACAGTTGACCACAATCAATGGCAAGAAGATTCCGAGAGCTTCATATAGCGCAGGCGCAAAGGCTTGCGTAAGCATCTCGATAATGGTGACGAACGTCGCGATGATGACGATGAATGCGGGAATTTTGATCTGAGCGGGAATCAAATCCTTGATAAGGGAAATCACGGTGTTGCTCATGGTGAGTACGAGTATGACAAGCACTCCCATTCCAAGACCGGTCTCCATGGTGCTTGTGACGGCGAGCGCCGGACACATTCCAAGCAGGAAGACGAATATGGGATTTTCCTTGAAGAAGCCTTTGGTCAGATTCGCAAGGCGTGACATTTCTTTTTTCTTGGCCATGATTATTCACCGTCCCTTTCATTTTCTGCCTGAACCGCTTCGTCGATGATCGTTTCAATGCTGCTGTAAGTGATGGTTGCGCCTGTAGAGGCGTCATAGGTGATGTCTGAGGTGGATTGACCATCCAGATTCGGTAGGTAGTTATCCACAAGGTCACCAACATACCCGGCTGTATTGTCATGCGTAGGAATGGTTACATCGACGATTTCACCGTTGGCGAGTCCTACATGCACGGTAACGGATCCCAAGCTGTTATATTGAAAGCCTTCATAAAGGGCGCCGATTTCTTCGCCGCTTCCATCAAGGATGGATAGGCGTTCGTTGAGGGTGTCATACCCTTGGATGAATGTTTTTTCATAATCGACCATATCAGGGTAAATCTCTGCATATTCAGCGCGCTTGCCATGAAGCTCGAGCGCTGCGGTCATGATGGAAAGCATTGAGTCACCGGTGTTGGTTGCGCCCGTGAATGCATCATCGCTTGAAGCGTCGATGTCTCCTAGGGTCTCAAGGGTTTCCCCGATGAAATTGTCGAATTTAGGTTCGATGTCTCCGCTGACATAATCCGGCGTATCATAATGGTTGATGATCTCAAGTGCGCTGATGGCACCGTCCGTATCCACATCAACCTGAAGTTCATTGGCGGTTGAAGTGTTGCCGTCTTTGAAACCGGTGTAAATAAAGCCTGTGATTTGCTCGCTGTCATCAAGCACGGTTTCTTCTTTGATGCGAACATCGTTGATGCGCGTATAGTCCATCACAAGTGTTTTCATGTCCGTGAAAGCCTCTGTGAAAGGCGATGGAACACTTGATTCATCGATGGTTGAAAGCATGGAGCCTTCATGGGTTTTTAGTGTTTCAACAGCGTCCGTAGTGTCACTTGAGGCCTCTTCACTTACAGGCACAGCGCCCAGGAAGGTTGAATCAGGCGCGACAAGCATGCGCACGGTTTCTTCGTTGATATCGATGGAAAAGCCATATGCAAGCACGGCACCATCGGAATCAAGAATCGTGTTTTCACTCTCAACGGCAAACCGTCCGTATTTGAGGAACGCTTCGAAATCCTCTGCTTCTTCAATCAATGTCTGATACTGAAGAAGTTCAGGATCGACAACCGGTCCATCACCTGTATAAAGCACGACCTGATCGATAATGGCGGTGATGGAATCGTAGGTAACGGTCGCACCGGTACTTGAATCATAGTTCAAGTCATCAATGGACTGACCTGGAAGTTTTGAGATGTAATCTTCTTTTAGCGGTTGGACGTAGTTCGGCGTATTGGTGGTGGATGCGATGATGACGTCTTTGAGGGTTCCATCCGCAATCCCCACGAGGACAGTAATGGACCCTTGTGAGTTTTCATCCTTACCCTCGAAGATGTAGCCGAGTTGATTGCCTGAGCCGTCATATACGGTAATTTTCTTGGTAATGTAATCATCATCTTCGATGGCTTCTTCTTCCATGTCACTGACACTCATGTCAGGGAACATGTTTACATAGTCTTCATATTGAGCGGCAAGTTCGTTTTCTTCAATGATGGGTGCAGTCAGTTCGTTGACGCCATAAATCGCGCCTCCGCTGATGCTTCCAATCAAGAGGAGTACGAACGCTATCTTAAGTTTTTCAAACATAGTAAGTGCCTCCTAAAACGGCCGCAAACGCGAGCAGGACAACAAGGGTGAAAATCGCACAGCGCTTGAAGTTGAAACGCGTATGGGACCACTTGGCATAATCAATGGCGGGTACAAACATGTTCATGATGAGAATCGCGAATACGACCCCTTCAGGCAGACTGCCAAACAGTCTGATGACGAATGTGACCACCCCAAGCCCAAAGGCGAAATAGATTCTTCCTGGTCTTGTGACGGGTCCACTGATCGGGTCGGTGGCCATATAGATGGCTCCGAACATGAGTCCACCACTCAGGATATGAGTGAGCGGGTACCAAAAGCCAAGGTCTTGTTGGACCATGACGGCGGTTGCGAGCAAGAACACCGTTCCAATGTAAGTCAGAGGGATAAAGATATCAAAGGACCGTCTCATTGCAAGGTATAGCCCACCGATTAAGATGAGTAGGGCACTGGTTTCACCGAGTGACCCCGGCAAGCCGATGCCTGAGAACATGGTCCAGTAGTTGTAGGTATCGGTCACACTGGAATCAAACATATTGTTTGAGAATATACTGAGTGCCGTCGCTCCAGCTTGTGCGTCTACAAAAGTTTCATACGCGAGCGCGCTTCCAAATGAAAGGACGACGAATACACGTGCAAAGGCGGCGATGTTGAAGATGTTTTGTCCCATACCGCCAAA
>JAGYML010000066.1 GCA_018400615.1 bacterium
AAACGCTTGCGTTTACGCTCTGTGAGCTTTTCGTTGAGTGGCACAACTTCCTCTTTAATCTGTTTGCGGTAGCCTTCAACGTCATCCTTGTCCCAGTCAGTACGCCCTAGACGTGCGTAAGCGAGTTCGATGAAGTTATCGATTGCAAGTTTTTACAAAATATTGAAACGTAAGGAGGGTTATGATATGATTTTTATGAAGGGAAAAATTATAAGGAAATAAGTTTATGATTAAAAATTTAGTGAAAAAGTTTTTGTTGTTTTTTGTGTGTGTAACATCGATTGTAACAATGTCTTCAATCAATAATGAAGTTGAAGCATCCTATTATGGTGAAGACTATGATTATGAGTATGAAGGAGACTATGGAGACAAATATCAGACCATGGTTGGTGTTGAATATTGGGAAGAACAAGAAAGTGGGATGTTATGGTTTGCAGAATACACTTATTATAAGGGGTATGCTTTAAAATATACAAATTATGCACTACGAATTATGATAAAACCACTAACACCTACAATGTATTGGGACGGAGGTATTTTGACTGACACTCAAACATTGACTTATGAGGAAACAACTGAAGTTGAAAAGACGCATTATTTGAATATTTCCGGGTCATATAACCAAACATCTTATGATTCTAGTAGTTTGAGTGAATTTGATGTGCATCTGGATGCAGAATATTCATCTGAAAAGACGTATTATGAAAGTAGTAGATTCCTCTATGAAAGAACCCTTGACGGAAATTCTCCAGAAGGATACTACTCACTTAATCATAGTGCAATGGCTGATCATTTTGAAGTATATCTTCACGAAAGCGATAATGGAGATGATTATCAGTTTAATGGTGAAATTCTAGACTTGCTAGGATTTCAAAATGAGGCGGGACACGTTTATTTTAGACATACTAATAATGAGCATTAGGTAATTTAAAAACAAATTTTTCCTTTCAAATATTATTAGAGAGAGAAGAATTTAATTGATATCTAAGAAGATTGTCGTTTTTATTTTTTTAACCACTTCTTTGGGAGTAATCATGTGGATTACATTCTTTGAAGAAAATGAAAGCTCGAATCAAACTATAAATGAAATGAACTATGGTGGAAATTTGGTTGATACAAATATCTATTTGGAAACAAGTTTGACAATACCGTTACCTTTCATTGTTTCTGAAAAGATAGAGTCGTATGAATTTTATGAGATTGAAGCATTAGAAAGTGAGTTAACTTACAACCTTGAGTTGTCAAAAAATGTGCATAAATCAAAAGACTTATTTTTTTATTATATTCTTTTTGAAATACCTTTTAATAGAGATTTAGATAAGACAATTAATATTAATAGCATACCTTTAAAAATTAATGACTCGTTATTGATTAACTATACCCCATCCATGTTCGAAATCAATCCCCCTAAAATTGGAGATGAGTCTGCTATTGTGGTTAAAGATGCACCGGTTGTTATTCATGAATTATATTCCACTTTTAGCATTACTATGGAAGTTAAAGAATCGGTTCAAGATTTAACTGTGTCATTCTCTAACCCGAATCTCCAAATTGAATATATAAATGGAAAAGAATATCAAGCAGAGAAATTTTCACTTTCTAAAGGAGTGCATAATATTGAATTATCATTAAAATCTGAACTTTCTAATATTGAATTATACCATAGCAATATTATCTTTTCATATTTAGTAGAGGGGAACGAGAGAGAGAATGTAATGCATTGGCATACATCTCTATTCGATATAAATAGCGAATCAATTTTGTATCCAATGTTAGATAGTGAGTAGGCATATTGCAAACTATCGATTGATTTAAATACCGATACCAGTAGGGGAAGGGGATAGATGAAAGGGAAGAACTTTCATCAGTGAAAATTATGCGATTTTTAAAAGCTTATGGAATTTTAACAAGTATCTTTGTGCTACTGGTTGCGACAGTGGCCATATTGATTTCCAAAACCGAAGAGCCTATAGATATAGAATATACACCGGCTTTTCAACAACACAATGCAGACCAGTGGATCAGTGGGGATGTAGGCTCAACAACCATGCGTTCGACCGTAGAAACACTCGGTGAGGTTCAGTTCATTGAAGAAGGCATTTCAGTCGAAACCATTGCTTTGGGAGAGCAGGACGACATTGATGTCAATATTGATACACGTAGTGAATTTGAACCCTCTACAGTGGTCTACACTGTTAATGATGATTCATTTACGCTTGATACCCATGGAAGGCTTATGGGGGTTGAACGCAGTGACGATGTGCTAACCCTTGAATATCTGGATTATGACAATCAGTCAATAAGTACGTTCGTAAGTGTCACAGAGGAATCCGATATAGAGTATGGCCAAACTGTAGAGATTGAATTTGACGGTGAAACTTTGCCGGCCAGTATCGATTCAATTGGCTATACAGCTGAAAACAACAAAGTAGAAGTCACACTGGATACTGAAAGAGGGTTTTTGATTGGAACCCGGGTCGATGTAGTATTTGTGATTGATATATTTGAACCGACCACCGTCATTCATGAACAGTTTCTTCATTCCGATGATGAGGGGTCCTATGTCTATTTGGGAGATACAAAGGACAAAGTCCTTGTAACAACCGGTCTCTCTGAGGGGCACTACGTTGAGATACTCTCGGATCAAATCGTTCAAGGTGATACGGTTTATCGCAGGATGGGATCTTATGGCGAATAAAGAGCTCATCGCTTTGAAGAACGTTCAAAAAGCGTATTTCGACCAACAGGTCTTGAAAACCATCACCTTGACGATAAACCAAGGTGATTTCATTTCAATTATAGGAAAATCAGGGGCTGGAAAGACAACGCTTCTTAATGTGCTTGGACTCCTTGATAATTATGATGCAGGTAACTACGAAATTGATGCGAACCCTGTCAACGATTTAAAGCGTCACCATATTGCCAAAATACGAAATGAAACATTTGGCTACATATTTCAAATGTATCATTTGATCAGCGGCATGAGCGTCAAGGAAAACGTCATAGTGCCTGCAATGTACAAAAAAGATACATCAAGAAAAGAAGCCATGAAGAAAGCGGAAGCCCTGCTGAAAAAGTTTAACATGTTCGCACATGTCGATAAGGACATTTCCAAATTATCCGGTGGTGAAATGCAGCGTGTGGCGCTTTCAAGAGCTCTCATCAATTCACCGGATATCATCTTGGCCGATGAACCGACTGGCAATCTTGACAAGGAGAACGCCGAAACGATTCTTGGACATCTTAAAACGCTTAACGATAGCGGCAAGACCATTATTCTTGTGACGCACAATGAAGAAGTCGCCAGTATGGCCAAACGTCATCTTGTGCTTGAAGAGGGGGTCCTGGTGGATGCTTAAGGCGTATATGCTTCTGACAGTTAAAAAATTGACCGACAAGAAACTACAGTCATTTCTCACACTTTTTGGCATCGCGGTTGCCGCCATGATTCTCTCAGGCGGCTTGATTTTCTCCGATTCATATTATTACAGTGAGTTTACAAAATACGACGTGTATGAAACCCGCGATTTGGCCACTGTATCCCCAGTCGCCGATGATGCGCTCGTAAGGGATTTGCGAGCGAACCTTGATACAAAGCCGGCACTCTTTTCCAGAGTGAACCGACGTACGCTCAGTACAGCGGAATTGCATGAAGGGACTATGCAATTAAACACTGATATCTATACAGTATCCCCTCAGGTGGACGCAGTTGTTCCAACTGGCGAATCAGGGGATACCTATTACAGTCCCAGCCTGATTGAGGGACGTACATTTGAAGAAGAAGATTATACAAACAAAAACTCAGTTGTGATGGTGGACGAATTAACCGCGACTTTGCTGTTTGAAGAAGACGCAGTAGGAGAGGTCATCGAATTTCAATACCCTCAGTTTGACGCCGCAGGCAATCGTCTACCCACTAAAGAGGTAGCGCTTGAAATCATCGGTGTTTATGAAACCTCTTCTTATACGCTTAAGACCTACCATGATGCCAAAGAGCGACTGAAAGACAAGGAATCAGATTTTGAGGATGTAAGTCTTAATCTGTTTATTCCGAATACGGATATCATACCAGTCGATACAACAAATGCCTATACTCAAGCGGTTTTTACTGATATTTCCTCAATGGATGAGTTCTTGCAAAACTTTTATGAGACATTCAGTACAGACATCGCCCTCGGGGAATTGGATATCAATACTTATGGGTCGCTTGCCAACCAGCTTCAAAACGATCTGCAATCCTTTCGCCAACAAATACATGTCCTGGTGATCGGTGTCGGCATCGTTTCTGCACTGGGCATCATGAACACCCTCTTTTTCTCAATAAAGGAACGAGCCCGAGAAATAGGCATCCGCAAAGCCATAGGCGCCTCCAAAGAAGCCATCCTTTCCCAGTTTATGGTTGAAGGCATTTTTTATGGCATGTTTGGTGCACTCTTTGGTTTGGTACTTGGAATGATCATTGCCCTAATAGGCATTCTCTATTTCAGAAACATGGGTGCATACAATCTTGA
>JAGYML010000067.1 GCA_018400615.1 bacterium
ATTTTGAGGATCGTGTCAATGGAACACGCAGGGTTGTCAATGCGTTTGATGACGCCTTTGACGATTTCACCGAGGTTGTGCGGGGGAATCTCGGTGGCGTAGCCTGCAGAGATGCCTGAAGCCCCGTTGACTAAGAGATTGGGAAACCGTGCAGGAAGTACGATCGGTTCGTATTCTTCATCGTCGAAGTTCGGAATGAAGTCGACGGTATGTTTTTCCAGGTCTTGAAGCAAATATTCACTAAGGGCGCTCATGCGGGCTTCTGTGTACCGCATGGCGGCGGCTGAATCGCCATCTATGGAGCCTTTGTTGCCATGCATGTCCACGAGGGGTTCACGCATCTTGAAGTCCTGGCCGAGTCTGACCATGGCTTCATAAACACTTGAATCCCCGTGGGGATGGTATTTACCGATGACGTCGCCGACGATGCGCGCACTTTTCTTGTAAGGTTTGTCCTGTGAAAGGCCCAGTTGTTGCATGGCGTATAAAATACGCCGTTGCACGGGCTTGAGACCATCACGCACATCTGGAAGTGCGCGGTCTTGTATGATGTATTTCGAATACCTCGCGAAGCGTTCACCGACGATATCCTGAAGAGTCTCGTCCATGATGCGTCCTTCTACGAAGTCATCGATAATGTCTTGAAGTTTTTCTGCCATGGTCTTACTCCTTTATCTCAAAGTTATCTTCGTTGGTGAAGGTGACGTGGTTTTCAATCCAGTCACGCCGTGGTTCGACTTGGTCGCCCATGAGGATCTTGATTTGTTTTTCCGTATCCGCAAAGTCGTCGATGCCGACTTTGATGAGGGTACGGCTGTTTGGATCCATTGTGGTTTCATAGAGTTGTTGGGCGTTCATTTCACCAAGTCCCTTGTAGCGCTGGATGGTGGCGTTTTTCTTGATGGCAAGAATGCGTTGGAGTTCATCGTCACTCCATGCGTAGACGGTTTCAATTTTCTTGTTTTTCTTGAAAGTGATCTTGTAAAGCGGTGGCAAGGCGATGTAGACCTTCCCCGAATCGATGAGTTCTCGCATGTATCTGAAGAAGAACGTCAACAAGAGCACCTGAATATGAGCCCCGTCGGTATCGGCATCGGTCATGATGACGATGCGGTTGTATTGGCAGTTGTTGATGTCGAAATCACTGGCGAGTCCGGCCCCGATGGTGTGGATGAGCGTGTTGATTTCTTCGTTTTTAAGCACGTCTTCAATGCGCGCTTTTTCCGTATTGATGACCTTGCCTCTTAAGGGAAGAATGGCCTGGAAACGACGGTTTCGCCCTTGTTTCGCACTGCCGCCCGCACTGTCTCCCTCGACGATATAGAGTTCTCGTTTGGAGGTGTCTTTCGATTGGGCGGGGGCGAGTTTACCCGACAAAAGCGGTTCCTTGCGCTTTTGTTTTTTCTCCATGCGCGCTTCTTCGCGGGCTTTCCTTGCGGCGTCGCGGACTTGTTGGGCTCGTTGAGCGCGTTCGATGAGTTTTTGAGCGAGCGCGGGGTCTTCATCAAAGAAATACATCATTTTCTCAGAGACGGTCTGTTCAACGGCCGTACGCGCTTCAGTGGTGCCGAGTTTGTTCTTGGTCTGACCTTCGAACTGAAGGAGTTGTTCAGGGACGCGGATGCTGACAATCGAGGTGATGCCCTCGCGGATGTCCGCGCCTTCAAGCTTGTTGTCTTTTTCCTTGAGTACACCTGATTTGAAGGCGTATTCGTTGAACACTTTGGTGAGGGCCGCCTTGAAACCTGTTTCATGGGTGCCGCCATCACGCGTACGCACGTTGTTGACGAAGGATAAGACCTGGTCGGTGTAGGATTTCGTGAATTGAAACGCCACTTCGACTTCAATCTCTTCGTGCTGTGATGAGAAATAGACCGGATCATGAATGATTTTTTTCGTTTCATTCATGAAGCGAATGTAGGAGACGATGCCTTCTTCAAACTGATAGACTTCTTTTTGTTTGGAGCGTTCATCATTGAGGGTGATTTTGAGACCCTTGATGAGAAAGGCACTTTCACGCAGACGTTCACTGAGCGTCTGGAAATTGTAGACGGTGGTGGAGAAGATGTCGGAATCCGGTTTGAAATGGACACGGGTTCCTCTTCTTTTACGTTCCCCGACTTTTTTGATGGGGGTGACTTTCTTTCCGCCGTCTTCAAAACGCATATTGTACTGGATGCCATCTCTGGTGACGGTGACATCAAGCCATTTTGACAAGGCATTTACGACACTGGCGCCGACTCCGTGGAGTCCGCCTGAGACTTTGTAGCCGCCTTGTTGACCGAATTTTCCTCCGGCATGCAATTTGGTGTAGATCACTTCAATGGTGTTTTTACCACTGCTGTGTTCTTCAATGGGCATGCCACGTCCAAAGTCTTCGACAATGATTGAGTTGTCTTCCCTTATGGTGACATTGATTTCGTTGCCATAGCCTGCAAGGGCTTCGTCAATGGCGTTGTCCACTATTTCCCATACCAGATGGTGAAGCCCTCTGGCATCGGTGGAACCAATATACATACCCGGACGTTTTCGAACTGCGTCTAGTTCTTCGAGTACTTGAATGGTGGTGGCATTGTAGCTTTCTTCTGTCATTAAACACACGTCCTTTTAAATTACTCACAGTATATTATATCAAAATCGCATTTCTATTTATAGTATTCTTTTCACTTTGATTATGGTATAATCTAAAAATAGAAAGTCGTGAGGTGAAATTATGGAATATTTGCTTGTTGTTTTAGCGTATTTTGTCGGGGCCATCCCGATGTCCATCATTGTCGGCAAATTGACCAGGGGCGTGGATGTCAGGGATTATGGATCAGGGAATCCCGGTACGACCAATGCCATCAGGGTGCTTGGACGTCCACTCGGCATGGTCGTATTTTTGCTGGACGTACTCAAGGGCGGTTTCGTGATTTTCCTTATTCGCATCGGGCTTTTTGAGGCCGCTGAAGTCTTCCATCCACTGCTTTATGGGATTGCGTCTGCCATTGGTCATATCTTTCCGGTATTCTTGAAGTTCAAGGGTGGAAAGGCCGTGGCGACAAGCGTGGGCGCATTTTTGTTTTATGCCCCAGTTGTAGGCGTCATCGGACTTGCCATGTACCTGGTTGGACTTAAACTCACGCGCTACGTCAGTGTAGGATCTTGCACTGGGGCGGCGAGCGTGCTCATTACGTCTTATCTCATTTACTTCTTCGGGCCTGAGGCCGGAAGTACAGCGGTGTATTTGTTTGGGGTAGGCAACGACTTGTTCTTGCCAGTCCTCGCGACCATTGGCGTGGGGTTGATTTTTTACCGGCACCGCAAGAACTTCGTAAACATTAAAAACGGACGCGAGCCAAAAAGCAACTTCATGCAGAAAAAATAACCTTTAAAAGGCACTCAGTGCCTTTTTTTTAGCCCGTTATTGTATCGCCTGGGCTCTTTGTGCTATCGTTATAGTGAAATGAGGGGTACTGTGAAAGACTTTGTAAAACGCCTGAGATCCATAGATTCCGTAAGTGAGCTGCTCGATACCGTGAGCCATAAACACCTGGAAAAGGTGTCCAAGTGGCTTTTGTTCGTATTGGTGGTCTCGCCTTTTTACGCGATGGCGCGCAGTATATTCTTCGAACATCACACTGAGGAAGCCTACCTTGGCAATTTGCTTGGGGTAGGGCGTGTATGGCAGCTGCTCATAAGGCAACTAGGGTACCTTGGTCTTATCATAGCTGCCTTTTTGATAGCCAAGGCCCTCCTCAATAAAAAAAGACAGTCCCTGGACTTGAAAACGTTCATAAAGACCCATCTGATAGAAATATTTTTCCTGAGTTTTTTAATCCTTGCCTTTATCTCGACTCTGGCCTCACCCAATCCTGCACTGGCCTGGAACGGCGCATTTTACAGAAGGGAAGGGTTTGAGACATATCTGGCGTATGCAGGGCTCTTCTCCATGGCACTTACCTTAAGAAAGACAAGTGGGCTTTTTTTGATCCGCGTGTTCGTCGGGGTCGCCTTTATCTTAACACTTTTTTCATTTATAGATAGCCCCTATCTTAATCAATTGCTGACATTGAAGGCGTCCACATCGATTTTTCACAATGCGAATCATTACGGCTATTACCTTCTTTTAGCGCTGATGCTTAATTTCGCCGTCCTCATGGTTCACGATAAATATCACTTTGAAACCATGATTGGGTTTCTTCTCTCTTTTGCGTTGATTACCCATATCATTATTATAAACAGGACGTTTGGCGTGTTCGTTGCCCTTAGCGTAGGGTTCCTATTGAGCCTGATTCTTGTGTTTTGGCTTAAAAGAGAGTATTTCAAAAAGGCTTTGGCCCTTGTTACGCTCTTCGCCTTCGTCAGTGTCTTATCAAGCATTCCGACTCAATACTTGAGTTCCGAAGGATCAATTCTCAGTGAAGACGTCGCCTCAGTCGTGCGCGGCGATGAGGAAAGCGCTGGTGCAGG
>JAGYML010000068.1 GCA_018400615.1 bacterium
TGCCCTTGAAGCGGACGGACCTTTCACCGTCTTCGCACCGACTGATCAAGCATTCAGCGACTTGCTCACTGAACTTGATATTACCGTAGAAGACTTGCTCGCAATGGACACCCTTCCAGATATTCTTCAGTACCATGTCCTTGATGGCGCTTATTCAGCTGAAGACGTCATTAATCTGACAAGTGACGGCCCTGTAGAAGTGCACACTCTAACTGGTGACACAGTCACATTGAGTGTCACTGATGGCAATGTATTTGTAAATGATGACCAGGTCATTATGCCGGATGTAGAAGCGTCCAACGGTGTCATTCATGCCATTGATGGTGTCTTGCTGCCACCTGAATAACCATTAGCTTAAGTGATTTAAAATACGTTTAAAATAGCTTTGGAGTTTGCTTTTGTGCTTTTTAATTTATTTTATAGGCATTAAAAAAAAGAGACGGTTTGGGATTTTTTGAAGCCGTCTCTTTTTGAATGGTCATTGTAAGCTGTACGCATTATTCGATGCGTTGTGGGTGCATATAGGTTTTGAAGTTATCGATGTGTTTGGAAAAGATTGCCATGGTGATTGGAAAACTGCCTATGAGTAGCGTTAAATCACTGGTCTGAGAATAAAATACGGCTGGGAAGAGGAGAGTGGCAAATCCCGCAGTGACCTTGGGAACCTTGAATACGATAAGCAATACGGTCGTGAGGGCAATCATGGCAGGAATCGTGAGTGGGGAAAGCATGATGAGGCCCCCTGCAAGATTGCCAAATCCCTTTCCCCCCTTGAAATTCAGAATGGGGTTATAGTTATGCGCAAAAATAAGGAAGAAAAGCGCCAATATAGGCAAGGAATCAATAGTTCCGTGAGTCATCGTTAGTCCAACGACAAGCATCCCCTTGCCAGCGTCACTCATAAGGGTGAGAAGACCGGGGAGCACGCCTACATTGACAATGGTGTTCATTGAGCCCACGTTGCCAGTGCCAGTGTCTCTTATATCAACCTGTTTGAAAAGCTTGGAAAATATATAGGCGCTTGGTATAAGGCCGATTCCATATGCAAAAAGCATTAAAAAGACATTGATCATTGCAGCCTCCTCACTGTGACATGCTTTAGTCATTATAGGGCAGGAATCCAAGTTAGTAAAGGATATTTTTTTAGGACCCCGATTTGAAAGATGGTATACTGATGGTGGAAAAGCGGGGTGAAAGCATGCGAAGAAAAATAGTGATTGCACTGATTGCGTTTTTTGGGGTCACTACAGGGTATCTTTTTTGGCAAAACAATGATCTTACCACGACCCACCATGACATTGAAGTGGACTCAGCGGCCTTGGACGGGTTTCGCATCGTGCAGCTTTCTGATCTTCACGCCAAGGTGTTTGGGGGAGAACCAAAAACGTCTGGTAGAAAAAGTCGAATCGCTTGAACCCGATCTCATCGTCCTTACGGGCGACATGGTTGATAGTGACGTTGAATCCATTGAGTCGCATCTCGCCTTTTTGGAAGTGTTGACTGAAGACACACCGGTGTACGCCGTCAGTGGAAACCATGAGTACTGGAGTGAATCATCAGAAGTTGTAAGGACTGTCTATGACGCGCTTGGCGTGAGCGTCCTACAAGAGACATGCACCCCGTTTAAGGATACGGCTTTCCCCATTGAATTATGTGGCATCAGTGACTATGAAAAATTTACGGGCTTTCAAGATTACAAAGCCACCCTTCCTGAACCAGCCAACAACAGATTCAACCTTTTATTGGCCCACAGACCTGTCTTCTTTGAGACGTATACGGCGCTTGACTATGACCTCGTACTCAGTGGTCACGCCCACGGGGGCATGATTCGCCTCCCCTTCACAGGTGGCATCTACAGTCCTGATCAGGGCTTGTTTCCGTCTTACACATCCGGTCCCTATAAAGACAACGACACCACCATGGTTGTAAGTAGGGGCCTTGGAAACAGTGTCTTTCCCTTTAGAGTTCAAAACCGTCCTGAGATTGTGCTTCTCACGCTTAAAAGTTCCTGAACCTTCTATGAAAGCCTCTAATCATTTTTTTACCAAAACACTTTGAATATCAAATAAAAATGTTACACTATTTAAGATAGTGAAAATTACTTTTGGTTTCCAAGTGAATGGGTGAATGCATGAAGTTTAATACAAATGAAATGATGCTGATTGCGATGTTTGTAGCACTGATGGCAGTTGGCGCTTATATAAGAATTGATACGCCTTTAGTACCCGTTACGCTTCAGTTTGCAGTTTGTGCGTATGCAGGGGTGTTACTCGGAGCTAAAAAAGCCATGGTATCGCAAGTGGCTTATGTGCTCATTGGTTTGATCGGCTTCCCCGTCTTCACGCGTGGTGGGGGCTTGTTTTATATAGTGGAACCCACGTTTGGGTATCTGATTGGGTTTGTGATAGCGGCGTATGTGATAGGCAGACTTACCGAATCAATGGAAGACGTTAACACAAGCCATAGTTTCTTCAGAGTGGCCTTTGCGGTCTCAACGGGGCTCGTGATTGTGTATGGGGTCGGCGCCCTTTATCTAAGTCTCATCATGAATACGCTCATGAACACCCCCATGAATCTCTATCAGGCATTCATTGCAGGCGTACTTCCCTTCATCGCAGCAGACGTGCTCATGGGAGCTGTCGTCATCATAAGTGCGCCGAGGCTACTGTCTTTTGTCCAAGAGATGCGACAAATCAAAGGCTATTGAATAGAGCCTTACCAAAAAGAGGCCGCCCCACCAAGGGGCACCCTCTTTTTTTATAACGTCTATGGACTCAGGTCAGTTGGAATTTTTGCGTTTCTGATGAAAATTGCTGTCAATCATGATGAGCAGTGCGAGATAAAACTCGTGATTGTCGTCATCGTTGATGGTGATTTGGTAAGAATCCCCAAAAGAGAGACGTTTTTTGCGAATGGACGCCACCTCGGTGTCACCTTCAAGGATTTTGAAGTCATGGGCCCAGTAATTGCCTTCGATGATGAAATCCCCATAATCACTTTCAATGCCGATTCTTTTTTTGAAGAACGCATGGATGCTTTTGGCCTTGGCGACCAAGGCCTCTTTTCCATTATAAAGCCTGTAGGCGCGTCTCAGAGAAAAGAGTTTGCGCTTGATCTGATAGAGGTGTTCATCGGTCGATGAGTTGTAAAAATCAAATTTCCTGGATGGAGAGAAGAAGCGTGCCTTGCCGTGATACAGTTGATTTTCCTCTTCGTCGAGGACTCTGTAGCGGGACCTTGGAGAGAATGCCTTCTGCTTGAGATAGTATTCTTTCATCGCTTTGATATATGGCAATTGCCATATGTCTCCTTTCTTCATATAGTGTAATTGTACGCTCAATGGAGGATTTATACAAATGGTTAGCCCATAATTCGCACTTGCATAAGAGAAACACAGAATGGTTTTGTGCGTTATAATGAAGTTGGTTAGCGAAAGGATGATTCTATGAATACGAGAAAAGACCGTGCCAAGGGTGCGCTTATGGGGGCCTTCATAGGCGAGGCTCTCGGCGTTGGCCCGCACTGGTATTATGACCTTGAAGCACTCCGAAAAAACTATGGTGCGTGGATTGATGATTACACACGGCCCAAAGACGACCGGTATCATGCAGGGCTTAAGCCAGGTGAACTCTCCCAACAAGGGTTCATTATCAAGAAGATGGCAGAGAATCTCACAAAAAACGAAGGCTACAGTGAAGACGCCTTCAAGACAATGATGGATGAAGATATTCTCCCGCTTCTTGATGGCACCCCGATGGGGGGCATTGGGGGGTACACCTCACAGACAATGCGAGATCTCTACACTGCACGCGTAAAAGAAAAGCGAGACTGGGGAAACGTCGCAAGCATCAGCGATACGACGGAGTCTCTTGAGAGAAATATTCCCACAGCCATATTTTATGCCGATGATTTTTACACATTGTCGACAACGATTGCCTCAAACACCGCTCTCACCCAAAGCGACAATGTGATTGGTTCCTTGTCAGTGGCCTACAACACTGTCCTTGCAAACCTCATCAATGGGGAGCCTCTTGATGAGCATCTGAGTGATAAACTCATGCAAAAAGTCAAAGACAAAACCTTGCCCTTCATTTCAGTGACTTCTAAGAACCTGGGAACCCCCATGGTCGGTAGAAACGTCGAAGCGGATGATGCGCTTTTCGCTTCCCCTGATGCCCTTTTAAGTCCAAGCTACATGGCAAGAGCTGCCAAGGATGAAGGCGTCAAAATAGACCCCGCTTGGAAAGCGGCCATCGTCTACGCCATGCCATGTGCGATTTATCATATGTTGCCACCAAGTTATTACCTGGCAAGTCGGTTTTCAGATGATTTTGAATCGGGTGTGCTGCATGCTCTTAACGGTGGCGGACAA
>JAGYML010000069.1 GCA_018400615.1 bacterium
TTCGGTGTGGAAGACGTACAGAAACTGCCAAACGGGCAGTTCCTGCACATGATCACGGACCACACCCTTGAAGAAGGCGACGAAGTGACCCTGCATGTCGATGAAGCTTCCAGAAAAATGACTGAAGCCCATCACTCGGCAACCCACATTCTTTTCAGTATTCTCCGTGAAGAACTCGGCGAACACGTCATGCAGCAAGGCTCGCTCGTAGGCCCTGATTATCTCAGATTCGACTTCAACCACTACGATTTGCCTACTGAAAAAGAACTTATAAAAATAGAAGACCGTGTCAACGAAAAAATCAGGGAAGCGATCGATGTCGACGTGGAAAAGGTTGACCTCAACGAAGCCAAGAAACGGGGCGCCGTCGCTGAATTCGGTGAGAAATATGAAGACGAAGTCCGTATGGTCAACATGGGCGTCACACTTGATCTATGTGGTGGCACCCATGTCTCCAATACGGCCGACATCGGCCAGTTCGCCATAGTAAGCGTCGAATCCAAAGGCTCAGGCATTTATAGAGTCCTCGGGCTTGCGAATGGACGCGTGCCAAACATCTCTGAATTCATGCGGGGCTTTGAATCCACGTTGTCGCATCTTAAGGACAAAGCCAAGAACATCCTTGAAAAAGCTGATAACGAAGGCATTGACCTTTCGTTTGAAGCTGAAGAGGCCCCCGTTATCAAGGGAAGTTACCGCGATGTCATCAACATGAGACAACACGTTGAACACTACCAGCAAGCCGTCAAGAAACTTGAAAAGACTTACGCAGACTTGCGTCAGAAGGCAAGCCTGAATGAAGTGGATACGTATCTTGATCAGGTGGATGAGTTTGGAAACCTAATTCTCAAAGTAGAGGACATCAACCCCAAAGACGTCAAGGCCCTGGCGGACCGCCTCATGGAACACATGAAAGAAGGCGTTGTCTTCATCGCAGACCACGTTGATAACAAACTCGTGTTCGTCACGAAAAGCGCAAGTGACGTCCACGCGGGCAACCTCGTCAAGGAAGCCGCGCGCATCGCGGGCGGTGGGGGCGGAGGACGCCCTGACTTCGCCCAGGCCGGGGGAAGAGACACGTCCAAAATCGATGATGTCATCCAGTATGTGAAGGAGACCCTCGATGAAAAAACTCGGGCTTGATCTCGGAGACGCCTCACTCGGCATCGCCATCAGCGACAGAGAAGGCAAATTCGCCCGTGGGCTTGAAAACCTGAAATTCAGAAACGGCGATACGGATACGCCCCTTAAAAGGGTGTTAGACCTGCTTGAAAAAGAACCAATCGATTCCATCATTCTCGGGTATCCCAAAAACATGAACGGCACCATCGGCCCCCAGGCAGAAAGCTGTGAAGCTTTCAAGGAAAGCCTTGAAGCGTACACCGATGTCCCCGTCATACTCTACGACGAACGCCTCACCTCACGCATGGCGAGCTCGATGATGATTGAAAAGAATATGAAAAAGAAAAAACGCAGGACCAAGATTGATGAACACGCCGCAATCGTCATCCTGCAGGATTACCTAAATTCAATAGATAAAGGAGAGTGAAACCATGGAAGACAAAACCTTAAGAGTCATTGACGAACAAGGCAATGAAGTAGATTATGAAATTGTTCTGACATTCAAAAGTGACCAGACCGGGAAATCTTACGTTGTATACAAAGAACCAGGAGACAGCGATGAAGTTTTCGCCGCGTCCTATGATGAGACCGAAACCGACGGTGGCAATCTGAACCCGATTGAAACCGACGAAGAATGGGACATCATCGAAGAAGTCTTGGAAACGTTCCAAGAAGAAGATGACCCTCAGTGAGCTATCTGGATGACCTGAATCAGAAACATGATGACACGCATCTCAAGACACTCAGTCTTTATGCAAAAGAAAACAGTGTCCCCATCATCACCGATGAGGGACGCCGTTTTTTATCGCAGATGATTCGTTTGAACCAGGTAAAAAGGGTTCTTGAAATCGGCACCGCCATCGGCTATAGCGCGATCGCGATGGCCAAGAACGACCCGTCCATCCAGATCGTGACGATTGAAAGAGACCCTTCCATGCAAAAAAAGGCCAAAGCTTCATTCAAGGAAGCGGGCCTGAACCATCAAATCACCCTCATTGAAGCGGACGCGCTTGAGTATGACGAAAATGCGTTAAAGGGCCCTTTCGATCTTTTGTTCATAGATGCGGCGAAAGCGCAAAGCGAGGGTTTCTTTGAAAAGTACGCTCCCCTTGTTAAAAAGGGTGGCCTCGTGATTACGGACAACCTTCTCTTTCACGGACTGCTTGAAGCGGACGCGCCAAGAAGTGGTAATCGCAATACGCGTCAGCTCATCAAGAAAATTGATCACTTCAACCACTGGGTGTTAAACCGCCCGGGCTACGATACACAGATTTACTCCATCGGAGACGGCATGAGCCTGTCCATCAAAAGGATTGATTGAATGAAACTATTTGTAAAAAGCGATGAAGCGCTTCTAAAAGCCCTTCTCGAAAAAGACATAGACGGCGTGATTCTGGGCATTCACCCATACGCTCAGCGTATGAGAGAAAGCTATACCCCAGACAAACTCAAAGAACTCGCCGCCCAGGTGAAAGCTTCAGGCAAAGCTTTGTGGCTGAATCTGAACGCAATTATCCATGAAGGCGACATCGAAGCCCTTGAATACATATTCGAACACCTTGTGTCCATCCCTTTCGACGGACTTCTTTTTACAGATCTCTCGGTGGTGAAACTCGCAGAGACCTACGGACTTAAGGACTTGCTTGTCTATGACAGCGAGACCTACGTCACCAACTCAGAAGACGTGCTGTTTTGGAAAAGCCAGGGCATCAAGGAAGTCGTCGGTGCACGCCAGCTTACCATAGAAGACATTGAAACGCTTGCCAGCAAGTCAACAATGCCTTTTGCGATGCAACTTCACGGATATGTGAACATGTTTCATTCAGCGCGCAAGCTTGTGGAAACTTTCTTTACCCATCAAGGGGAAGAAAACCCTGACAAGCACAACGAAGAGCCCCTCACCATGGTTGAGAAAAAAAGACCTGAAGATCCTTACCCGGTGTATCAGGATGCCTTTGGCACCCATGTCTTCAGAAGCAAGCCCATGCACGCGTTCAACGTGTTTGAGCGGGTGAAAAAGTCTGTGGATACCTTTATCGTAAGTACCGTACTTTATGATGAAGCGCGCGTATTAAGCATCGTCGATGATCTCATCCACGCGAACAAGGAAGGCGTAGATGATGCATTGCTTAAACGCTACACCGACCATGACGAAGGCTTCCTTCACAAGAAAACCGTCTACAAACAAGGAGGCGACCAATCATGAAAAAACCCGAACTCCTTGCGCCCGCAGGCGATATGGAAAAACTCAAAATCGCTTTGATGTATGGGGCGGACGCGGTCTTTATCGGCGGAAAAGCCTTTTCCCTGCGTGCACGCGCATCCAATTTCGGACTGGACGACATCGAAGAAGCCGTCAAGTTTGCGCATGCCCGTGAGAAAAAGATCTACATCACCGTCAACATCTATCCCCACGAAGAAGATCTTGAAGGACTCACTGACTACTTAAAAGCGCTTGAAGCCCGCAATGTCGATGCGATCATCGTCGCTTCGCACGCCGTGCTTCGTGCAGCCAAACTGCATACCAACCTTGAAGTCCATATCTCAACCCAGCAGTCAGTGACAAACCACCTGGCTGCGGACTTTTTAAGAGACTGTGGCGCCGAGCGCATCGTGCTCGCCCGCGAAGTCTCCTTGGATGAATTGAGACCGCTTGCCAAAAAGGCGAGCACGGAACTAGAAGTCTTCATCCACGGGGGCATGTGCGTCTCCTATTCAGGGAAATGCACGCTTTCCAACACCATGACCGACAGAGACGCGAACCGCGGAGGCTGCGCCCATTCATGCCGCTGGCACTATGACCTTTT
>JAGYML010000007.1 GCA_018400615.1 bacterium
AATAGTATTAGGTACATTATAAGTCTTTTTTTATAATTTTACTAATTTAATACGCCTGCGTTATTTGATTTTTGAATAGGCACGGGCACTTTTTGCGGCGAGTCGTGCATTGTTGTAGACGAGTGCAAGGTTGGCTTTGAGGCTTGCGCCCTGCGTAATGGTTTCGATTTTCGAAAGCAAGTAAGGCGTCAAGGCTTTCCCGTTGATCCCATCGATTTCAGCTTGTTCAAGTGCTTCTTCAATGGCTTTGTCAATAATCGCTTTGTCGATGCTGCTTTCTTGTGGTACGGGATTCGCAATCACCATGCCCCCTTGCAATTCAAGCAGTCGTTTCTTATGCAAGGTATCTGCAATAGCCTCAGGACTGTTGACCCGAAGTGGCACTTTGAATCCGCTTTTTCTTGTAAAAAATGCTGGAAGTTCGTCGGTCTGATACCCAAGTACGGGGACCCCTTTGGTTTCCAGGTATTCCAGGGTCAGCCCAAGATCGAGGATGCTTTTCGCTCCAGCACAGACTACGCACACATCCACATTTGCGAGCTCTTCTAAGTCTCTGGAAATGTCAAAGGTTTTTTCCGCTCTTCTGTGCACCCCGCCAATGCCACCTGTCGCAAAGAAGGCAATGCCTGCCATCTTCGCTATCAGCATGGTGGCTGAGACGGTGGTCGCACCGTTTTGTTGTTGAGACACCGCAAAAGCCAAATCTCTTTTGGAGAGTTTCTGGACGTTGCTCAATTGGGCAAATGAGTCGATTTCATCTTTGTCGATGCCGACTTTGATAATGCCATCCATCATGAGGATGGTCGCAGGTACAGCCCCTTCTTCTTCAATGATGGCCTCCACCTTCTTTGCCATTTCCACGTTTTTGGGATACGGCATGCCATGAGAGATAATCGTTGATTCAAGCGCTACGACAGGTTGATTGGTATCGATGGCTTTTTGGACCCTTGGATGTATGTCTAGATATTTATGCATGTGATAGCTCCTTTAGTTTGTTTTTTAACCGTGTTTCATTGAGAGACTGGTGGACAGTGGTGTCACTTTCAAGGCTGAGGGAGGCGAGTGCACTGGCTGTATGAAGGGGGTTGAATCCTTTCAGGGTGCCATATATATACCCGGCAAGGAACCCATCTCCTGCCCCAGAGGTGTTCACGATTTTGGCATTGGTGGCGGGTTGTTTGATGATGGCTTCTTTGTTCATCAGATAGGCCCCTTCGCTGCCTACGGTCAACAAGACGTTTTGTACGCCTTTACTGATAAAGAAATCCCGTAGGGGTTCAAGGGCATCCAATGACACGCTGTTATTCGTGAGCGCCTGGGATTCCAAACGATTCAACGACAAGGTGTGGATGTCTTTGTAAAGTGGTTTTATCCTTTTGGCCTTGGTCGTTGAGATTGCGTTGACATACACTGTGTCATTGAGTTTGCTGAGATATTTCAACACTGCCTCACTCAAATTGGTCTCGAGTATGAGCACGGCTGCGTCCCGTATCAAATCCAGATAGCCAACAAAGTCTTTTGGTGTGAGTTTTTCCACACTCATCGTATCCGCTACCCCCACAAGCATATCGTTGTGCTCATCAAACAGGGCCGCATATTTGCTTGTGGTGAGGGTTTCACTTGAAAGTGAGTGGAGAATGACTCCGTGCCTCGTGCAGGACTTCCTGAGAAGGTCTGCATCCGGTTCATGGCCCAGGGGCGTAATGAAATGGGTTCTGATATTGAGTCTTCCGAGGTTTTCAGCAATATTCCTCCCTACGCCTCCTGGTGTCAGTCTGATGGCGCCGATGTTAGAATCCCGCCAGATGATGGTCTGGTCTACACTGAGTGAAATGTCCAAATTTGCACTGCCAATGACTACACAATACTCCATAATAGCCTCCTCGAAGTTCTTATGCTTATTTTATCATGAAATGCGTT
Organism: bacterium; assembly: GCA_018400615.1. Lineage (GTDB taxonomy): Bacteria > Bacillota_I > Bacilli_A > Izemoplasmatales > Izemoplasmataceae > M55B118. The sequence continues at coordinate 1,921 of JAGYML010000007.1, forward strand.
TTGAAACATTATTTCCCGATAATTTTGTTTTATATTCAAAGAATGTTAAAAATATGCTATATTATTAATAGTCTTTACTTATTTGGGCGGTGCAACAAATGAAGAAAAAAAAGAAAAGAAAATTTCGACATAAGGTGACATTTTTCTTACTGGAACCCTTATTCAGACTGTATTTTCGCATTACCTATAATTTCAAGGCCAAACGGTTCAAACCTCCTAAAGGTGAAAAAGGCCCTTACCTCGTGATTGGTAACCACACGACCGTACACGATGCCTTTTTCATGGCATTCGGGTTTCCCGGTGTGCTTTACTACGTGGCCTCCGACATGCTCTTTTCTGTGAAGTACTTCTCAAGGATCATGAGCTTTCTCGTCGGGCCAATTGCCAAAACAAAATACAGAAGCGATATCGAAACCATAAGAGATATGAAGAGGGTTGTCAGTGAAGGGGGTTCGATTGCGCTTTTTCCTGAAGGCAACACGACATTCAGTGGGGAGCCCATGCACGTCCCTTTCGTGATTGCAAAACTGATTAAAAAACTTCAGATACCGGTACTTTTCTACCAGATCAAGGGTGGGTATCTCGCGAGACCGAGATGGTCACGCACCAAAAGAAAAGGAAAAGTCACCGGCCACGTGGCAAAAATATGGAAACCTGAAGACTATGCGTCCTTAGCGCCCGAGGCCATTTACGAAGTCATCAAGGACAACCTTTACGTGGATGAATTTTCCACGAATACACCTTTTAAAAGCAACTACAAGGCAGAAGACATTGAAAGTGCCTATTTTGTCTGCCCTTCCTGTGGCGCCATTGAAACATTGCACAGTGAAGGCAATGACGTATGGTGCACCCATTGTGATTACCACGCACGAATGAATGATTTTGGCAAATTCGACCTTCTCAGTGGAAAAAAAGGGTTCGAAACGACCGTTCCCTGGTATGACTATCAGAAAGAAATGCTTGAAAAGTGGCTTGACAAACAAAAAGACGATGCTGTTCTTTTTGAAAATACAAATGAAAGAATCCTTGAAGTCAAGCGCTCCAAATACAAGACCTACAAAGCCCACGGCACCATTCGTTTGTACAAGAAAAACGTTCAGTTCATTTTCGATGATGGAAGTGAAGAACTTTGGGACGTTTCCAGCATAAGCAGCGCCGTACAACAGAAAAACAAACTGATATTGCACCATGAAAACGAAGCGAAAACCTACTATCTTCTCAGTCATCCAAAGAGAAACGCGTTGAAATACGTACTCGCTATTGACTGGCTCAAAAAAAAGGAGCGCGATTAGATGGACTTCACAAACTTTGAATTATGGAATGGTATCATGCTTTTCTCGGTACTCGCAATGCTCTTGTTGCTTGGGAACACACTAAGAAGAAAGATTCCTTTCCTGAGACGGTCCTTGTTGCCAACAGCGGTTATCGCAGGCTTCATCGGACTCGTACTCAAAGAAACGGTGTTTGCAAATATGGCCGATGCCGCAAGGGTTGAAGAAATCAACGTTTTCTTCTCAATGGTGACTTATCACACCATCGCTCTTGGCTTCATTGCACTCGGACTCAAGGTGCATGAAAGCTACAAGTTCAAGACCAAGCGCAAGCAATCGGTTTTCAGCGGGCTCATCATCGTATCCACTTACCTTCTACAGGGGCTTGTGGGGATTGTGCTCAGTCTTGCACTGGCCTATACATTCTTCCCTCAACTCTTCAGTGCCGCAGGTATGTTGTTGCCTATGGGCTTTGGACAAGGTCCAGGGCAAGCGCTAAACATCGGTACGGTCTATGAAATAAGCCATGGGTTCGTCGGGGGATCGACTTTCGGACTCGCCATTGCGTCATTTGGCTTCTTCTGGGGCGCAATTGTCGGGGTTATCTACCTTAACAGACTTTATAAAAAAGGATTCGTCAAGCGCAAAGACACACAGGAATCCGCACGCGTCAGCCTACAGGAAATTGAATCTCCAGATGAAATTCCACTGGCTGAATCCATTGACAAATTCACCATCCAGGTGACACTTGTGCTTTTTGTGTATGCTGTGACTTACGGGACCATGCGTGGTCTTACTTACATCCTCAACAACGGCATGTTCGGTGAGTTCGGTGCCAATACTGTGGTCCCGCTCATATGGGGATTCAACTTCATTATCGGAACCTTGCTCGCGATTTTGTTCAAGAAGATATTCCTTGTATTCAGAAAATACAAGATTATGAACCGTCAGTACCCCAACAACTATATGCTCAACCGTATCAGTGGATTCGTATTTGACTTCATGATTGTCTCAAGTATCACCGCCATCCGTATTGAGGATTTGAGAAGTCTCTGGTTACCGTTTCTCATACTCGTCGTGGCTGTTGGACTTGCAACCCTCTTTTACATCATCTTCATTACCGCCAGAGTGTACCCCGAATACAAGGAAGCGGCCAGTCTTGGTATGTTTGGGATGCTCACGGGAACCGCAAGTACCGGGGTCATTCTTCTCAGGGAAGTGGATCCCAACTTCGAAACCCCGGCTGCGAACGACTTGATTGTAGGATCGACCACAGCCATCTTCTTTGGATTTCCAATCCTGTTGCTTGTGGGGATTGCGCCGATAAGCATTGTGCATACTTTCATAGTCCTTGGCGTTATCATCGTACTGGCCGCTATCAGCATCGGGGCGCTCGTTCATTTCAACCCCAAAACGGACTAAGTGAAAACCAATAAATAAAAGAGACGAATTTATCAAAAATTCGTCTCTTTTTTATAGGCGTCATGCATGGGCGGATTCAGGAAATTTCTTTTTGAGATCGCGCATTTCATATAGGTAGATGATAAACGAGGCCGTTCCGGTCAAAAAGTCCGCCACGAAGAACGTCCACCAGATACCATCCGCTCCCATGAGATGCGTCAACAGATAGGCAAAGGGAATGAAGATGATAAAACGTCTTGACAATGCAATCAGGAATGCACGTACAGGATACCCCATGGCCTGGTAGGTACTCGATAGAATGACCTGAAAGGTGATAAGGGGAAACCCAAGTGCCACGATTCTAAAGGCTCTGGCCCCTTCACTGACAAAGGCGGGTTCAGGGTCCTTGGCAAAAAGCATGAACAGAGGTTCTGTGAATACCAGTACGAGTACGAAGACAAGAGTGAAATAACTCACGAGCAAAACGGATGCAAAGCCAATGACTTTATGTAGACGTTTGAAGAACTGAGCTCCGAAGTTGAACCCAACAATCGGCACCATACCCTGCACCAGTCCGAAGCCTGGCATGAGGGAGAAACGAATGAGGCGGTTTATCACGCCGAATATGGCGATATACATGGTGGGGCGCAACGCGTATTGGTTGATAAGGTTGTTGACAATGATGATGAGTACCCCCCCCAAGTGCCACACGCACAAATGAGGGAAGCCCCACCGCTATGATTTCTTTTACAATCTTGAAATCAACCTTGAATATCGTGGGGATGTGGATGTGCAGATTCGAAGCAGGTTTGGATGCATGATACAAGATGAATAAAAAGCCTGAAGTCTTCGCGATGGCCGTAGCTATAGCCGCGCCTCGCACTCCGAGTCCAAGACCCCAGTCGTATATGAAGATGGGGTCAAGAATGATGTTGAACCCCGCCCCGATTATTAGGGCGACCATGGCGATTTTAGGTCTACCCTCAGCCCTTGTCAGGTTGTTGAAGACAATACCGAGTGAAAAGGGCACCAGGGCAATCAATATGTAAGTCAGGTAATCGCGGGCGTATCCGATGTTATCACTCGTCGCCCCGAACCAAACAAGCAGTTCATCCATCATGATGAATGACGTGACGGATATGCCCACCGACAAGGTCAGACTGATTAAAAGCGCCATATTGACGCTTTTACGCATCGCTTTGGGGTCTCCGCGTCCATAGGCTCGGCTAAAGACGGATGACGCTCCGATTCCGACCATGATGCCTACGGCAAGTATGATTTGTTGAATAGGATAGGTTATGGAAAGCGCTCCGATGGCATCGGTTCCCGCTCCACGTCCTACGAATATGGTATCAACGAGATTGTAAAGTGCATTGAAAGACATGGCAATAATGGCTGGAATGGAGAGTTTCAACAGAAGCTTTTTGATACTCATCTTTCCTAGCATTTGCGATCGTTCGTCGTTTGGGTCCACTTTCTTTTCAGTAATTTCTTTTTGAGACATCCTAATCACTCCATAACTTCGACCATTTTAGCACATTGTCACACGCTTTTGAAGACGATTGCATTATTTATAAGCCCCTATAAAACAAAGAAACACAGACAGAGCCTGTGTTCTTGCTTTATGAACTCAATTCGGCTTTGCATTCACTGCATAAACCGTAGAAATCAAGTTTGTGACGTTTAATGTCAAAATCATATTCTTCGCTAATGGCATCTTCAAAATTATGAACCGGGCAGTCTTCGACGTACACGACCTTGTGGCAGTTCGTGCATATCAGTCTGTGACCGTGCGCTTCATGGGCAAGTTCATAAAGCACTTTCTTGGAGAATTCCACGTTGACCGCGCTCACGATGCTTTTTAGGACAAAAGTTTCAAGGATTCTATAGACAGTGGAAAGCGAAATGTTTTCATCTTCTTCTTTCATCTTCATGTAGAGATCATCGGCGGAGAGGAATCTGTCACTTTCTTTCAAAATAGTGAGTATCATAAGCCGGTGTCCGGTTTTCTTGAGATTGTGCAGTTCAAGCATTTTTTCTGGGGTTTTCATAAAATCCTCCTAACTTGTTGCAAGGCGCTTAACATTATTATATAAGGTTGAGGCGAAAAATACAAAGCCACTTAAAAGCACTATGGTTGACCCCGAAGGAAGGTCGAAAACAAATGAGGATAGGAGGCCACTCACCACAAGCACGATTGAAAGCAGGGCGGAGGCGAATATGGTGGTTTTGAAGTTTCTGGTGAACTGCATGACGATGATGGGTGGGAAAATGATGAGGGCGCTGATGAGCATCGTCCCGATGGCTCTTATCCCTATTACAATAGTGAGTCCTGTAAGGACCGCCAGTAGGGTGTTGAGACGTTTGGTTTTCACACCGCTTACGCTTGCGTATTCATCATCATAGGTCATGGAGAAAAGATCGTGATAAAAAAACCAGATGACCACTGAGACGATGAAGGAGAACACGATGGCCAAAATGACATCAATTTGCTTGATTGTGAGGATACTGCCGAAAAGATAGCTGAAAAGGTCGACATTGAAGCCGTCTCCAATGCTTGCGAGTGCCGTCCCAAGAGCAATTGAAAACGAAGCTGTCAGTCCGATGGCGGCGTCCCCTTGCAAGTTGGCGGCATTGTTGAGTTTCAAAATGAAAATGGATACGATCACGACGGTAGGGACAGCAAAAAGCAGGGGGGCCTGGTTGGTAAAAAGACCGACCGCTATCGCCGCAAAGGCGACGTGTGAAAGGCCATGGCCAATCATCGAGAACTTGTTGAGTACCAAAAAGGACCCGATTAGTGAACTGCTTAGCCCAACGGCAACCCCTACAATAAGGGCACGCCACATGAATCCATATACAAATGATAACTTAAGCAGTTCAAGCCATTCCATGTACGACGCCTCCTTTTGGTTGAGATTCTTTTTCTCCACTCATGGGTATGGTGAGATTCGCAGGATCGTATTTGGCGGGGGCCCCGTGATAAAGCAGCCTGTTGTCCACATGAACTACCTGCGTGACATAGTGTGAAGCAGTCATGAGATCGTGGGTAATGAGTACGATGGTGACGTCATGGGCTTCATTCAAATGATGCAGCATTTCAAGAAACTTTCTTCGCATCGTGATATCCAGTGCACTCGTGGGCTCATCTAGGACGAGCATATCGGGATTGGATACCATGGCACGGGCAAGCATGACACGTTGTTGCTGCCCGCCTGAAAGTTCTCCAATCGGTTTTTTGCAGATGCCACTGACTCCGAGAAAATCGAGAATATCCTTGATGCGTTCAAGGTCACGTTTGGTAATGCGTTTTGGAAAGGATTTTTCCATCAAAAGGCCTGTAGCGACAACTTCTTCAACGCTTGCTGGGAAGCGACGCTCTCTTACTTGGACATTTTGCGGTACATAGCCTATTTTAACTTTGGATTCCGTTTCCACTTCGCCTTTGGTAGGACGGATAATGCCCATAAGGGTTTTTATCAATGTGGATTTTCCGCCCCCATTGGGTCCGACAACCGCAAGAAAATCTCCTTTGTCGATATCAAAGGAGATGTTTCTGATGGCGGTGAAGGTTCCATAGTTGACTTGCAAGTCTTTGGATCTGATCAAGGGTTTGTTATTCTGGGTCACTGTAATCCAATCCTTCCTTGAGTGTTTCGAGGTTTTCATTCATCATATCAAGAAAGGTCACGTCTGCTTCCAGGGCTTCTTTGGAAACGTTGCCGGCCGTATTCAGATATAGAATGCGTGCCCCTGTCTCTTCAGCAATCGCTTCTGCGACTTTCGGGTCAATCAGGGTTTCTGCAAACAGTGTGTCCACATTGTGGGTTTCCATAGTGTCAACCATGGTTGAAAGTGCACCCGGGGTCGGCTCACTGTCTGTTGAGAAGCCTTGATAAGGGGTGATGTATTCAAGCCCATAGCGATAGGTGAAGTAGCCAAACGCGTTGTGACCCCCATGCATGATGGTGTCGTGTGCGCTGTTTTCAACGGCTTGCAACACCGCTTCATGGTAGGTATTCAAGTCCGCAATATACGCATCGGCATTGGTTTGGATGTCGGCTTTTGCGTCTTCGTCATCCACAAGGTCAAGTAAGGATTTTTCAATGCTTTCAATCATCTTGATGGCGTTTAGAGGGTCCGTCCAGTAATGTGGATCAACATCGTCATCCCCATGATCATGGTCGTCATGTTCTTCTTCAACGTGCTCTTCTTCACTTTCACCAAGTTCAATCAAATCGACATCCTGACTCAAGTCCAGAAGTTCAAGGGTTTCAGAAGCACCACTGCCTACCACGATGTCTTCAACCCAGGGTTCCATCATATCACCTGTATAAATGAGCAAATCCGCACCTGAAATTCTAATTACGCCTTGAGGACTGGGTTCATAGGAGTGGGCACTCATGCCTGGTGGTAAAAGGTATTCCACTTCCACATAGTCGCCTCCAAGCGCCGTGGCGAAATCATAGTGAGGAAAAAGGGTGGTCATGACAAGGGGTTTGTCATTCTCATCCTCTGTCGTATTATCGGTACAAGCCGCAAGTGATACCAACATCACAAGGACTGAAATCAAAATTGCTGTTTTTTTCATAGCTCTGCCTCCATTAATTTTATATACACAGTATACATGGACTTATATGCAAATGCAAATGGTTCGCATTTGTGTTTGCGTAAAAAAAGAAGAGCTGGACACTCTTCTTCAAATACATGAATGCTGATTAGTTTTTAAGAAGGTACAAAGCGTAGGGTTCAAGGGTGATTTCAGAATCAAGTGACAAGGCCTTGTCATTCATCATATTGACGTAAGTCCCCTCAAGATGCGTTTTTTCAAAGGTGACTGACGTGTTGCCTCGGTTTATAAGGAGTAAGAGCATGCCTTTTTTGACAATCAGAGCGTGGGCTTTGGTAGCCACTATTTCAAGAGTGGGCAATCTGAAATCCGCGTGGTCATGATAAAGCGCATTAAGTTTTTTGATGAATGGTTTAAGAACTTTGCTGTGGCGTTTTTCATCCCAGATCATGCACCTGCGGTTATCAGGATCATGCTCTCCGCTGAGGCCGATTTCACCACCATAATAGATGGACGGAGCGCCTGGGAGAAAGTATTGAATGGCGTAGACTTGCTTGAGAAGCCTCTCATCCTCATTCAATACGCGCGCGATACGTTTAGTATCATGACTGTCAATAATGTTGAACATGTTTTCTATGACAGGTTTTGGATAGGTGAACATGACATCCTTCAAGGTATCGGCGAAGGTTTCTGCATTCATGGGATAGGGTTCGTCTTTTCCAAAGAAAGCCCACATGGGGTAAAGGAATTCGTAATTCATGACAGCATCGTGTTGATCGCCCATGAGCCAGGGTTCGCTCTGATCCCAGTTTTCTCCGAGTATGAAGACAGCTTCTTTTACGTTTTTGACTCTTTTTCTAAATGCTCTCCAGAAGTCATGGGATAGTTCGTTACTGACGTCGAGACGCCAACCGTCAATATCAAATTCACGAACCCAGTATTCACCGATTTCAAGCAGGTATTCTCGCATGAATGGATCGTCCGCATTGAGTTTGGGCATGCGCGGAGTGAAAGCAAACGTTTCATAGGGAGGTTCTTTGAAAGGTTCCTTGGGGCTTCGCTTGATAAGAGCATCCTTATTAATAGGCCACTCTTTGAAGTGAAAGGACTCAAAGTACTTGCTTTCAGGGCCTTTTTCAAGAGCGTCTTCAAAGAAAGGGTGCTTGTTGGACACGTGGTTGAATACGGCATCCAGCATGACCTTGATGCCTGATTCGTGCGCTTTTTTCACCAAGGTTCTGAAATCTTCCTTCGTGCCGAACTGCGGATCGATTTCATAATAATCCACGGTATCGTATTTGTGGGCAGACGGAGCCTTGAAAATGGGGGTCATATAGATACCGGTGAAGCCCATGTCTTTTAAATAAGGCAGTTTCTCTGTGATCCCTTTCAGGTTTCCACCAAAGAACTGGTCGTTTCTGTAGGCTTTTGTGGACTCCCACTCCAAAATATTGTCATTTTGGTTATCGAGGTTGTGGAAACGGTCTGGGAATATGGAATACCACACGGTATCTTTAACCCATTTTGGCGCCTTGTAAATATCTTTCTCAAGTAAATAGGGAAAGTTGAAGAAAGCGTTCAGGTTTTCCTTGTAGGTTGGGAACGCATTCAAATCCACAAGTGCGTTTGACGCGTACACATGCGTATCATCAATCAAGAACGCATACTTGATACGTTTAGTGGGCACTTCAATGGAGGCAAACCAATAATCATAGAGCGTTGTAGACGCTTCTTTGATCATGGGAGTCGGGGCATCAATGGTCCCTTGCCATACCTTGTCCTTCCCCTTGTTTTTCCACATGAAAGGATCCCCGTGGATAATGGACACACTTCCGGCTTTGTCTTTGAGACTTTTGAAGCGAATATGCAGCGTATGGGTATCGATTGCAAACGCCATGGTGCTTTTGGGAATATGGTGAAAATCATTGTATGTCATAGGATACCTCAATTCTTTATAATCTATAGTGTATTCTATATCATTTGAAATAAAATGCAAGGCTAAATGTGGCGAAATAATGAAAAGGTTTACAAAAGAAATTGTGATTTTAAAGCGTTTACAACATTTTTCAATTGTGGTACTATTAAATAGTCATTGACTATATAAAATTTTAACTAGGTTAGGAGTAATCCAATGGATACAATCAAGCAATTTGGGCTGAAAATCCTGGATGCTTTTAAAAGAGCCGGCATATTCATCGTAAAAGGGATACCACTTGGTATTTACGGCTTTTTCAAAAGCATTGTTTTTGCAATCATCAATTTCTTCAAGAACCTGAAAATGGCTAAAGAAGAACATCCGGAATCATTCAAAAGAGGTTTGGCCAGTTTCTTCTTGATGGGACTCGGACAAATCAAAAACAAACAATGGTACAAAGGCGTACCGATACTTTCCGTCTTTGCATTGTTTCTTATTATCGAACTTGTAACAGGTGGTTACTGGTGGGCCCTCACCGGTGAAATCGCAGCCTACCCAGCAGAAGGTGAACTGCACTTCTTCCGTGATTACGGGGGCTTGTTCACAAAAGGGCTCTGGGGACTGTTCACACTGGGTGCCGTTACCACTTACAGTACCTACCGTGGGGTTGACATAAGACCACGTGGAGCTGTATTTGGCTGGGACCGCGGGGACAACTCACGTGTACTTCTCGGTGAAGGGGTCATCGTCCTTGTCTTGGTCGCACTATTCATCATTCTTTGGATTGTCAGTGTGCGCGACGCCTACAAAACCCATCTCAAAGTCGCAGCAGGCAAGACCATCGAAGATGCAAAATCTTTTTACAAGCGCGTTAGTGAAGAATACTTTGCGTACCTGATCATTATTCCCGCACTCATTCTCATAACGTTTTTCATACTCATCCCGTTCATATTCTCTTTCATGGTAGCATTCACCAATTACACCGATAGCATCAGCTTGGGAAGAGAACTCATACAGTGGCATGGATTTGATACCTTTATAAAAGTATTCAATCCTGAAGAGGACTGGTTCAAGTTCTTCAATCAAACCTTGATGTGGACCCTCTTCTATGCATTCATGAGTAGTGTGACTGTGTATGTACTCGGTCTCATTCAAGCGCTTATCATAGAAAGCAAATATGTGGTGGGCAAGAAAATATGGAGAACCATTTTCATACTACCTTGGGCCATACCCGGCATGATTATCTTGCTTCTTTTCAGCAACGTTTTCGGAGCTGATCAAGGCCTTCTCAACAACATCCTGGCATCCACGGGATCAACTGAAGGATTCAGAGAATTCCTCGAAATGATTGGACTTGTTGGACAGGAAAGCGATGGGAACATTCTATGGTTCACCTCATCAGCAAACGCACCACTTGCTCGCACCATTATCATTTTGGTGAATCTGTGGATGGGATTCCCCTACTTCATGCTCATGATTACAGGGGTCCTTACAACCATTCCAAAAATGTTGGTGGAAGCCGCCGATATCGATGGCGCCACGTCTTGGCAGAAATTCAAATATCTCACACTTCCATGGGTTATAAGAGGGACCGCTCCCGTCATAATCACCACATTCACATTCAACTTCAACAACTTCGGTATGATCTACTTCCTGACCGGTGGTGGACCAGGGTATCCGCGATCTGAGATTCCTACATCTCTAATTGGGATAGCGCCTGGGCAAACAGACATTCTTATTTCCTGGATATATAAATTGTCATTCGAATCTACCGTCAACCAGTTCAATTTGGCAGCCGCTTATTCAATCTTGATTTTCTTGTTAATCGGTGTGGTTGCAATTGTACAGCTCTCTAGACTCAAAACATTCTGGGAGGAGGAATAAACGATGGCTAAATACAGTGAAAACAGACAAAAACCCAAAAGTACTCAAGATCGTCTAAAAGGCTATGCCATAAAAGCCGGAATCAAAAAAGGGTTGGCCGGTACATTCATCTACGGATGGTTACTTGCTTCACTTACCATCATCATGGTTCCAATTCTTTGGATGGTATCTGCGGCATTCACCGATACTGAAAACCTGAACGCCGTTCCGATTATTCCCATCCCGACGCGTTGGTCGCTTGCAAACTATCAAGAGATTTTCACCTACACAGGCTCGACTACTCAAATGCTTCCTGACTACCCAAGAGCTTTCCTTGTCAGTCTTGGTGTCGCGTCTCTTTCAACCGTCTTGACCGTTATCTTTTCTTCCCTTGTGGGATTCGCTTTCTCAAGATACCGTTTCAAAGGCAAGAAACCTGTACTTCTTTCAATGTTCGGCCTTCAACTGTTCCCATCATTCATGGGAATGATAGCCTTGTTCCTACTCTTCAATCAATTCGGTTGGTTGAACAGCTGGCCTCACCTTTCATTGATCTATGTTGCAGGGTCCATTCCATTCAACACCTTCATCATACGAGGGTTCATGAAAAACATTCCCTTGTCACTGGATGAATCAGCACGCATTGATGGGGCAAGCAACTTACAGGTGCTCAGAAAAATCATCGTACCCCTTGCAGCACCGATACTTGGATTTGTTGCCGTTGACTCATTCATGAAACCTTGGCTCGACTACATCCTGCCATCAATCTTGATGCCTGAAAATGAAACTGTTGCGATGTGGCTCTTCAGGGTAAATGATAACGAATCACAACCTTACAACCCTATGCTTTTCATGGCTGGTGGACTCTTTATCGCAGTGCCAATCATGATGGTACAGATCTACATGCAAAAATACGTCGTTTACGGTCTGACCGGCGGCGCAGAAAAAGGATAATAAACTTTAGAAAGTGCGATGAGTCCATCGCACTTTTTAAAAGCAAATGGTGATATTATGAATAAAAAATTACAAACATTCGGCAAAGCACTTTATAGCAACACCGAACTTTTGAAACTCTCGAAAATGCCGCTTCTATTGCTAGCTCTGATGCTTTTTGTCAACGTCAGTCTCGTGAGCTCGCCCAACATCATCGGGTATATGGATGGCTTAAGTGTCATAGAAAGACTTGAAGGTGTAGATGATGCTTTTGAGGAAATGTATGAAACAGAACTGGGCTGTGCCATCGATGAAGAAGCAAAAATGCAGTGTGATGGGGAGTTTCAAGCCATGTATGGTGACTACCATTTTCAATACCAGACAGCCCTCGATACGGACGGCATAGAGGAAAGCACCATCCTGTTTACCCCTGATCAGGCTGTGGTAATCTACCAAGGTGAAACCACCGAAGTGTTGGATGGTGATTATTCGCTTTTGCAGGGATTTGATTTCTCAGCCATGAAAGCGAATGCACAATCTTCAGATAACGGGGCGGCCACTTATTACGAGGACAACACCAACTTCTTTTTGAAAAACCTCTACTACTCGGATTTAAGTCAGCATATAGGATTGGTCTACACTGTTCAATTTGCACAGACTTTACTCTATGTTGTTTTGGTTTCATTGATGGTGTTGATGGTCAATTTCAGAGCCTCTGTCAAGAAGATAACCTATCAAGCTGCACTCAGAGTTACGATTCTTGCCATGACAGGGCCCGCATTGCTTGCAGCGTTGCTCGGATTATGGATACCAGGGTGGGCTTATCTAATATTTACAATGATCTATCTCATACGCATCATTGTCATATATTACAGTCTTAACAGACGCAGTGAAACACTTGTTGGTCCGAAAGAAACACCAGAAATTCGCGAGGAAACAGAGTAAACGCTTACATTAATACACTAGAAAACGTTTTCAAAATCAAATTTTTGTAAGCATTTTCAACATGAACGCTCATTTATATGATATAATGAGTGATGACGAAAAACTTTTAAAAAATTTAGGAGGATACTATGAAAAAGTTAAGTTTATTCGTAACTGCTTTACTTCTCGTGTTCGGTCTTGCTGCTTGCAGCGATCGTGGAGGAGACGAACCAGCCGAAGGTGAAACCTGTACCGAAGCCGACGGTGTAGATGCATGCTGGAATGATGATGAGGAAGATTTCCTTGTCGAAGACGACGCTTCAGTCGTACTCGGTGTTGATAGCGATGATATGGGTGCTGCCCTTGTCCAAAAATGGAACGCCGACTTCCCAGACCACGAAGGTCTGCTTGAATTCAGAAACTATGGATCAGCTGATGGGGACAACTCAGGTATGCAAGGGATGGAACTGCAACAAAGTGAAGCCCCTGACGTAGCGCTTGTCATTGATGGTGAAGTTATCGGTAAAGAAGGATCCGTTCTTCCTTTACATGAATACTTCCATGATCTTGGTGCTGAACAAACCAATGAATCAGCATTTGAATCCATTAACCAACTCGATTATTTCTACCTACCTGCATTCTATGATGGTATGGTCTTCTCATGGAATGAAACCATTCTTGAAGAACTTGGTATCGATACAACTGATTCAGATGGTGACAACCTTCCTGACGCGATCGATACTTGGGAAAAAATCTTTGCAATCACCGAAGGTTCTGAATGGGATGCGGACAACCGTCCAAACATTGAAGTCCCTGGTAATGACGATGATTACACCATGTATGAAATGTTCCCTATTTCACTTGATGAAGTATGGAGTGGTTATTCAAGTTTGACTGCTGACGGATGGAAAATGTTCGGTAGTGGCGATCTTGCAAACCCTGAATTCGATACTGCTGAATTTGAAGGCGGACTTGAATTCATCGAAGCTTTCTCCAATACCAATATGAGCGTGGATGAAACGGGTGCCATAAAAGCCGCAGACGAAATGGCTTGGCGCTGGGATGCATACTTACAAGGTGCTTATCCAATGTCTCTTGTAGGAACTTGGCAAAACGTTGACGGCGCCGAAGATTCAACCGGTTTCGACTTCCGCTTCTCAAAAATGCCTACTTATGATGGTGAAGACCTTCACCCACTCATGAAAACCAAAGGTTTCGTAATCAATGGTTTCACTGACGCCCCTTCTGCATCTTCAAAAGTGCTGAACTGGCTCTATACCAAAGACACTATGGAAACCATGATTGATTCTTCTGCTTACCTTCCTGCCCTTCAGGATGATGCGACCATCTTCCCTGATATCGACAATGTAAACAAAGAAGAATTTGCTCTCGGTATGCAAAACAACCATCTCGAGGTTTCAGGTACACTTCCAAACAACGCTGATGTAGCAGCAATGGACGTATTTTACAACCTCAACCTCAACGATTACTTCAAAGAGATTTGGGATGGAACCATGACGCCGGCTGACTCAAGAGCCGCTATTGCGGATGACGCCGATTCTTGGCTTGAAGAAAACAACCAATAACATTTAACCCTAAGTATTACAGTTTATGAAAAGGGCTCTTATGGAGCCCTTTTTGTTTCAAAATTATCATTTGAAAGGACTTGAATAATGAATAAAAAACTTATAATGCTTGTAGCCGCCTTTACACTGGTTTTGACTTTGGCTGCATGCAATGATACGGAAAACAACACGAACGACGATCCCAATGAAAATGGCGAACCTACTTATGAGATGCAGGCTACTTCAAGTAATCTGAAAGATAACGACGTATGTTATCAAATCTTCCCCATATCATTTGCAGACAGTGATGGGGACGGTTATGGAGATATTCAAGGTATCATTGACAATGTCGATTACCTTGTCAATACACTTGAGGTGGATTGCATATGGCTCAATCCAATCAATCCATCACCCAGTTATCATAAATACGATGTGGTCGACTACTATGATATAGACAGTCGTTTTGGTAGCATTCAGGAATTCATTACACTGGTAGATACGCTGAATGACCATGGTGTCGATGTGCTTATGGACTTTGTCATCAACCATACAAGCTATCAACATCCCTGGTTCGAAGCCTCAAGAGACCCGGAACACGAGGACCATGATCAATATAAGGATTACTATGTATGGAATGATTTCAATGAAAATGAAGACGACTATCCGACTCAAACAGGATGGTACTACCATGGCCCAAGGGATGCCCACTATTTCGCATCTTTCTGGGACCAGATGCCTGAACTCAATTTTGACAATCCCGATGTGAGACAGGAAATCAAGGACATTTCCACTTTCTGGCTTGAAGACGTGGGCGTGGATGGCTTTAGAATCGATGCAGCCAGACATATCTATGATCAAAAGGAAGTGCCTTCTGGTACGGACTACCGCGAAAAAAACATCGAATGGTTTGTTGAATTCAACGACCATATAAAATCCGTGGATGAAAATGCCATCATGCTCAGTGAAATCTGGATCAACAGCAGCCGTGTCATTGCCAACTATCTGGAAGGCATGGATACGACATTCAACTTCCAAAATGCTGAAAACCTCATTGCGGCTGTAGGGTCTACCCAGGCAGGTGACGTGGTGAGCGACCTCGTAGAAGCTCGAGGGCATTATGGCGAAGTTCGAGAAGACTTCGTTGACTCTATTTTCCTTTCAAACCACGACCAAAACCGCGTGATGGGGGCTTTTTCAGAGAATGAAAATAAAGCCCGTGTGGCTGCCAACATCCTTTTCACCCTACCAGGAACTTCCTGGATTTATTACGGTGAAGAACTCGGTATGAATGGGACCAATCACCCTGGTAGAGACGAAGACGTCCGTCAACCTTTCAAATGGAGCGCTTCCAGTTCATACAATCCTGAGGGTGGCCACACAGGTATATCAGATTGGAATGCCCACAACACTTCACTTGATGGGGTTGAGGAACAATTGAGTGATACTGATTCTCTTCTCAATCACTATCTCGAACTCATCCAACTCAAGAAAGGTGATTCTGTCTTGACAAATGGGACCCTTGAAGATACCGAAACATATGATGGAGATGTGATGGCTTACCTCAGAAGCGAAGGGGACACCACCTATCTCGTCATTCATCACTTGGGCAACGCAGCAAGCGACATCACTCACGCACTTGAGAGTTATTCTATCATTTACAGTTCAAACGATGTGACTGAAAGTGATGGGGCCTTCACCATGCAAGGCCAAAGCTCACTTGTTATCGATGTTTCTGGTGAAGATACCTACCTTGAATAGTTTCTCCTTTAAGCTCCGCTTTCATTAGCGGAGCTTTTTTTTATGGCATTCCGTAAAAAAAGGACTCGTTTCCGAGTCCTTTTGTAGGGGATCTGTTAACTGCGTTTTTTGACAATCATAAGGGCCCCAAAGGTACCACTCATGAGTATCAAGGTGCCTAGCAAACCTTCTTGCATGGCACTTGCGTCTTGGGATGATCTTAGTGAACACCCTGGGCCATCATCATTTGATGGTTCTTCTTCAGCGGGTTCTTCATCCTGTGAAGTCCAGGTTTCAATCAGTTCCGTACTGTAGAAGATTCTTGATTCATTCTCACCGAGTGTCAGCGTTTCGCCACTGGCACTTGTAGAAAGTGTTGCGATATCATTTTCAGTGATTTCACCGAATTCATCCGCAGTCGCAATCAGATTCCAATCGCTTCCCTCAGGCAATGTAAACTCTCGAGCTTCTGAGTTGTTGTTGTGAAGGACTACGATGGATTGCCAAGCGTCATTTGGATCATTCAGCATGTAATTGACCGCACCAGGTTCATAAGGTCCAAAGGTAAGGGCTTCTGAAATGGCTTCAGAGGTTCCAAGTCGGAATACATCTTTCATCTTGCGAAGTGAAATCATGTCTCTAGTATATTCAAATGTATCCTGATGCTCTACTTTCCAGTTCCAGTCGAGCTGATTCGTCGAATCAGGTGAGCGGTATGAGTTATGGTCGTAGTTTCCACCAGCATCACAGGTGTTTTCACCGGATTCAGGGACGGTACAAGGTTTGGTACGCATCATCTCGACGCCTGCGTGAAGGAACGGAACACCTTGCGATCCTAAAATCAGAGCGTTTGCCTGTCTTTGCATCTTTTCAATCATTTCGTCATTTGCGCCTGTTGAAAGCTGAAATTTATCATGCAACGTATTGTTGTCATGGGCGGTGACGTAGTTGATTATCTGTGTAGGCTGGGGGGCAAGGCCTTGCAAGGATGATCCACTTTGCGAAGTCCCACCGGCAATCCCTAAGAACACACGTGGGACTGCGTAGTCATTTCCTTGAAGGAATCCACCTTCTTGTGCTTCGAAGACACTTCCCTTGATGCCATCACGCGTTGTATCATTGAAGGCACCGATGCCTGGCATTTCATCAAGCGTGCCGTGGTAGGCAGAATCATTTTCCGGAAGATTGGAGCCTCCAGCATCCCATGGTTCACCATAAAGCATGATGGTGTCATTGATTTCGTGAAGTTCATCGGCAATGGCATTCATCGTATCCACATCATGAAGTTTCATGAGGTCGAATCTAAAGCCATCAATATTGTATTCATCAACCCAGAATTCAAGTGAATCCACCATGAATTTTCTGAACATCGCACGTTCTGAGGCTGTTTCATTCCCTGTTCCACTACCATTTGAGAAAGAGCCGTCTTCGTTCATGCGGAAATAGTAACCTGGCAAAATTTTATCGAAGTTCGAATCTGCAGATTGACCTGTATGGTTGTATACGACATCCATAATGACACGCAAATCGTTTTCGTGGTAAGTCTGAACGACTTCCTTGAATTCCGTAGTTCTCACTTCACCGTTGTAAGGATCGCTTGCATAGCTTCCCTCTACCACGTTGAAATGTTGTGGCATATAGCCCCAGTTGAAGATGCCATCGTGCTGGCCTTCATAAGTAGGGTCGTTGTGTCTTGTTTCATCAATAATACCATGGTCAAATACCGGTAAGAGCTGAACATGGGTAACCCCAAGATCAAGAATATGATCAAAGCCGGTGGTCATGCCTTCATGGGTAGTCCCTGTTTCAGTCAGACCGAGTAGTTTACCACGATTGGCTTCCGTCCCATTCCAGCTTTCGTGAGTTGTAAGATCACGTACATGAAGTTCATAGATGATGGCATCCGTATTCCCATCCATGGTATCAGGACGTTCATCGTTTTCCCAGCCTTCAGGGTTGTAGCGATCAAAGTTGATAACCATGCCACGTTCACCGTTGACTCCGGATGCATAGGTATATGGGTCAACTACTTCATTGACTTCACCGTTGTTGTCAACAGTATAAGTATAATAAACACCGTCAAGATCGCCATTGACCGTGGTTGACCATACGCCTTTGTCGCCTTTGGTCATTTCAATTGTTTCATAAGGATCATCCACACCAGCGTTCCCGTCATCGTCGGTTTCATCGGCATCATGGCCGGCCGTATAAAGATTCAAGGTCACTGAATCGCTGATAGGGGCCCATAACTTGAACTCCGTGCTTGATTCACTGTAGATGTTTCCAAGTTCACCATCGTAGGCATACGCATCGTTGAATGCATCACTTGTATAAAAGCCATCAAACGCAACCATTGAAGTGGCAGGTTCTTCGTCTCCAAAATCAATGACCAATTCGTAGGTCTTGGTCAGATCGACTTCCTCATCAAGTGTCAATGAACCTTCTCCATCACTCATGGAAAAATCACTGAAAGGCACTTCGCTATCTCCGGCATAAACCGTAGCATCCGCTTCAGTTGCATCGGTGGTACCTGTGAACCCTATTGTGCTTCCACTCGTGAAGCTTGCAGACATGATTCTGTGTGAGTTGTCTGCACTGGCTTCATCATAATAAATCTCAGTTTCGCCTTGAACAAGATAAATGTGAACTTCCCCATTCTCATTGGGATTCGTCATATCGACAAATCGATCCTGAGCAATTTCCTTGTTCCAATCACTGTCTCTGACAATAAGCCCAAGTTCAGTACTGCCTTCCAAATTGGTCTCGGACAGGTCGACGGTCATTTTTGCACCATAATCGTCTTCTTCGTCAAATTCATAAACGTTTCCGCCACCGGAACTCGGTGCATTTGGCCATAGCCAAAGTTGATTGAATTGACTGTAATCATCATCATAACGAAAATAATGTGCTACAAGCGTCTCCGCTTCCTGTGCATGCATTGACACATTTGCACTTACAAACATTGCTGCAACGAACGTTACAGCTATGAAAAATTTCTTTAAATTTCTCATTGAATTACCTCCTAAATTTATTTACAAAACCATTATATCATATTATGTAAACCCTTGTAGCCTCCAGAGAGTTTTTACGTCTAGCTACAAGCGTTTACATGGTGCTTCATAAAAATAGACGGCTTTATACAACCAGGGCATCGAGAAAGTTTTCAAGTCTTTCAGGTTGATTAGTAAGGACCATTTGACTGAGGCCTTATACAATCAGCTTTCCTTCGTCCTGTACTTTTCCAAGAGATTTTCTTGTATTGTCTTTGCTGCATTCGGCCAATGTAAAAATCATAAATTCTGCAAGTGTCAGTGTCAGAATTTTTAATATGTATAAACTCGAAATCTATGATGCTTTGTTGCTCTACTGCTATGAAACAACCTGGAGAGTATTTTTACATGAAAGCGTTCTATGGATGTTAGCCTAAAAAAAAGAATAGTCAAAATGACTATTCCTTGAATACTTTTTGATAGCCTCCAGCCCCGTAATTCAGGCATTTATTAACTCGGCTAATGGTGGTGGCGCTTGCCCTCGTGAGACGTTCGACTTCACTGTAGGTCTTCCCTTCAGACAGGTAGCGAGCTACGGTAAAGCGCAAAGTAAGTTCCTTGATTTCCTGAATCGTTGCAAGATCCTCAAAAAAATCATAGAAGTCCTCAACCGATTCGAGTTTAAGCATATGCTCGAACAATTTTGTGGTGTCATCACTTTTGATAGAATGTGCCATGAATTCAGTCCTTTCACTTTAGTACACTATAGTATTAGTATACCATAGCCTTTGGGTATTTCAAACTAATCGTTTGAGAAAAGCAGTTCAAGAACCGTGGTAGTGAAGTCACTGGCATTCTTGAGATACGCTTGTTCGCGGGCGTAGATGGGTTTGTCCGTGATTAGCCCATCAACGTTGCGTCTTGAAAGTGAGGCGATGGTATCTTCTGTATTGACAGTCCAGGCATAAACTTTTCTCCCTGAATCATGCATGCGGATGACGTATTGGTCATTGTTGATGTAAAAGTTGAATCCAAGTGCGAAGTGATCGATGGATTCATCATTTATTATGGTGTTTATATTGCCGTAAAAAGTGGAAATCAGCATGATGGTTTCTATATCTTCATTGAGTGTCTTGATGGCACTTAACTGTGACTCTGAGTCCGATAGAATGCTTGTGGTATTTTCAAGGTTATGGGTTTCTATAAGCTCAACCACTTGTTCATTCATGGCGCGTGACTTGTCTTTCATTTCTATGAACAGATTGGCACGTCTTCCAACCAATTCGAGGACTTCATCAAGTGTGGGAACCTTCTCGCCTTCAAACTCGCTTGAAAACCATGACCCGGCATCAAGTTCCTGGAGTTCATTATAGGTCACATCACTGACACGTCTGTTTTGTGAATCATTTGTGGTTCTTCCAAGCGATGAATCGTGCATCAGTATGACAGTGCCGTCCGCAGTCATGCGCACATCGATCTCAATTGCGTCTGCCTCCTGTTCGAGTGCAAGTTCAACTGCTGAAAGTGTGTTTTCCGGTGCATCTTCACTCGAACCACGGTGGGCGATGATTTCAGGATAAGTAAAGAATTCTGTTTGATTCGATGAACGCTGTAAAATGGTGAATACATTGGTAAAGTTGATGGCAATCAGCCCCATAATTATTATGATAACCAGCCTGCGCAACCGTTTCTTGGTGAGTGGCAGCCTTGGTTTCGTATCCAGTGCTTCAAGGCGTTTCGTAGTGTCATCTTCTTTTATACTCGAAGCGTGGTGCCAAGTGCTTATAAGTGCATAGTTGATAGGAATGAGTGTGAATGAAAGCAAACTGATTACAAAGGAATAAAGAGCGTAAACTATGGTAAGTGTCAAACCGAGTGCAATGGTCTGGCCCCGAATCAGTGAAATCAAAAAGCCGATAAGCGCAATGAGCAAAAAATATATCAAAAATAGAATCAAGTTGAGAATGGCATTGAGTGAAATGAACTCAAGCACCATCTTCACTCGTTGTTTTTTCATCATTCTTCGCTTTAAATTCCATGACCCTTTCAAGGTCTTGTTGTGAAGGGTGAAAATGCTTGGCAGCATCATTGTTTCAAAGAAGAACACAAACCCGACAATCAACGTTCCATAAAACATGAACCGCCATCTTCTTACTTCTTCAATGGCATCCACGATGTGACTGGGTATGGTGATGGTCGAGAGCACCCCGACAAACTGCATAAGCTCCACAAATAGGAAAAACAGACTTGCAGGAATGATAATAAGTATATTCCGGCTTAAAAAAACATCTCGAATACGTTCAATGCCAAGTTTTAAAAGCGGGAAGATACCAATGACCATTTTCGCTTTTGAAAACCTGAAAAGCACGGATAATATAATGATTTCCACAGAGATATACAACCCGAGAATCAAACCGATCAGAAGCATGATGACTCCGGTAGTAGGGGCTGTAACATAATCCACAATGCGCGCATTGGTGATGTAAGTAAAACCCGCAAGCGAGATAGACCAGGTTGTAAGCATGGAGGCAAGTGGGAATATGAGCAATATCCCTAGAACTCTGTAAATACCTTCAAAAATCAAAAGGGTCTTGATATTGTGAAATAATATATTTTTAAATATACTGAGTCTTTCTTTCATCATCATCACCCTATTGATCCGTCAAATAAATTGTATCATTTTATTGGCTATAGGTAAAAAGACGCACTTGGCGTCTTTGTATGTTTATTCACTTTCGGGCGCAAATCCGAAGGGTTGTGTCAGTGTAATGGCTTCGTCAGGACCTTCCTGGTCAACAATCAAACGCGCACGTACATAATTACCTTCAAATGAGCCATACTCGAAGGTGTCACCCTCACTTACAACGACAGGGTTGTAAGTAAGATCTTCAGCTCCGTGAAACCATTCTATTTTATCGTAGCCCTCACCTTCAATAAAGATGGTTTTTGCGTCCTTATCCACGTTTATACTGGATACGACAGGCGCATCATCCATCACGTTACTCGTATTGGAAGTGAAGAAATGACCGTTTGCGAGCGCGTGTTTCAACCCTTCGTCACTAAACGGTTCATCCATCAACTGTGTCGTATACGACATATGAATGCCGCGAGAAAGATCATCACCATGGTAATCGTCATTGCCAAGTCCCCATACAGGTCTCTCTGGCATGCTTTCTGTCAATATCGCATCCCAAAGCCCACGGTCATCTGGGTATCTGTCGTCACGGTTGAAAACTTCAATCCCTATCAGTGATTCTTTTGGATAGGTTTCAAAAAGCTCAGTCCACCAACTCATGGAATACATTTCACCATCAGGATAGTCCCCATAAGTCTTCCATTCTCTACCAGGATGAGCGATGAACATCATCGATGTGTCAATGGCGTCCAATTCATCAAGGGTATTGTGAAAGGCTTGTGGATTTCTTTCAAGTGAATCAGGTTGTTGGTATTTATAGTCTGTAAAAAGTGATACGGTATCTGGGAACCATTCATTTCTGGTTACTGTCAGTTCATTGCCAAGTACGTCGAGCATCCCAAGGGTCTCAGGATCTCTGTCTTCCCAGTTTTCATTTACCGTGGAAAACGCCCATGGATACGTGACTTCATCATGATCGGTAATCGCTAGAATATCGTAATTGAGTTCATGGTATAAATCCACTACGTCATGGGGAAGCCCATTGCCGTCTGAATAAACCGTATGTGTGTGTAAATTGGTCAAAGCACGACCCGTCGTTTCAAAATCTATGTCTTCATATGGATTGAGAACAAGTTCAGTATTGACACTCTCACAGGCATTCAACGTCAACGTGAACAGGAAAAATGTGACAAATAGGAACCCTTTCTTCATAGAAAATCCTCCAAAAAATAAAATGGTCGGGACGACAAGATTTGAACTTGCGACCTCTTGCACCCCATGCAAGCGCTCTACCAAGCTAAGCTACGTCCCGACTGATTGTAACAAAATATGATAACACTAAACGGCCTTATTTTCAAGGGCTCTAATTGGAAATTGGGGCTTTGGAAAGCCCCACGATTATACTTTCCCTAGACTCGCAAGATAAATGACGAACTGATGCTCGCCATCAAGCCCAAGAAGGGTATTCATGCGTTCATCGTCATACGCCGCAATGGCGCACACACCCGCAGAGAAATCCTGCGCTGCAAGATAAAGGTTTTGCGCCACATGGCCTGCATCCAGGAACAGGTAACGATACCCTCTCTCGCTATAACGGTAGGTCATTCGGTAAGGTTCTGCAACCCATAAGAAAACCACGCCCGCTTCTTCGATTTGTGGCTGTTTCAAAGCGGCGCGACGGATTTTCTGATTGATATCCGGTGCTGCTTCAAGTTTTTGAAGTTTGTGTTCAAGCGCAAGATAACGATATAGGCCACGTTTGAGGCCCTCAACGTTGTTGATTAGCAAAATCGTCTCAAATGCGTGACGCGCACCAGCTGAGGGCACGGTACGGAATGTGGCTTTGTCTCTCACATTACGCTTGACTCCTTGTGTCATAAATAGCGCATACGCTAACTCATCAAGGCTGATGGGCTTGTTTTCATACATGCGTACGGTCTTGCGTTCTTCAATGGCTTCTCTCAGACTGACATTATCGGTTTTGATTTGTCTGATGCCTTTTAACTTGATGATTGGGCCGTCACTTTCTTCATAAGGAACTTGGAGTGGCGGTTGTTCAAGGCCTTTTTTTTGATCGGATGCAGGTTGGTTTTCATGTTTGGTAGCCTGTAAAAAATCCAATCCCGTGGTTTTTTTGGACATAGGTCATGCCTTCTTTCAATGAGATTTTTAGGTTAATAAAGCGTATATTCGATATCACAGATATCCTCGTAGAATTCTTTTTCATGCGATACGAGAATCAATGTGCCTTCGTATTGAAGCAATGCATCCTTGAGTGCGATTTTCGCATTGGCATCCAAATGGTTGGTGGGTTCATCCAAAATAAGTACGTTGCCTTTCTGGTGATAAAGCATCGCCAGACGTACTTTGGTTTTTTCGCCACCTGAGAGTGTCGAAATCTTGCGCATCGCCATCGTGTAATTGATGCCGTGATGGCCCAATAACGATAAGATTTCTTTTTTGGTAAAGTGTGGATAGATGCCATGTACGATATCAAATGGGGTGCCATCGCCTTTCAGGTGGCTTTCTTGTTCAAAGTAGGCAATCTTGGCCGTGTCAATCCATTGGTAGGTTCCCCCAAGTTTCGGAAGTTCGCCCATTACCGTTTTGATGAAGGTGGATTTTCCAATTCCGTTTTCACCGGTGATAACCACTTTTTCACCCCTTCTTATAATGAATGAAAGGGGTTCGACAAGGGGGCTTTCATATCCGATTTCAAGTTGAGTCACCTCAAGCACATCTCGGCCTGTAGCCTTGGAGAAGGGGAATGCAAAAGAATAAGTCGGATTCTCCTGGGGTCTGTGGATTTTCTTGATTTTTTTCAGCATTTTTCTTCGGCTTTGAGCCTGTTTTGATGTGGAAGCGCGGGTGATGTTTTTCTGAATGAAGTCTTCTGTTTTCTTAATGTATTTCTTTTGTGATTCATAGGCCCGTTCATGTTGAAAATGGCGCAATTTTCTTTCTTCCATGTAATAGGCATAATTGCCTTTATACCGTTCAATGCCGCCATATTCTAGCGCAAAAACGGTTTTGGCAATGTTTTTCAAAAACACTTCATCATGCGACACTACCAAAAATGCCTTGTCGTATTGATTCAGAAATGTCGTAAGCCAGGCAATGTGTTCGACATCCAAAAAGTTGGTAGGCTCATCAAGTAAGAGCACATCCGCTTCTTCAAGCAGAAGCTTTGCAAGTATGGCTTTTGCACGCATCCCACCTGACAAGGTGCCAAGAGGGCTTTGAAGAAAAGCTTCAGACAACCCCAGTCCCCCGATCATTTTGCCAATTTGGGATTTAATGGCATAGAAATCTCTTTCAAGCAAGGTTTCACCAATTTCACTTGCTCTGTTCAGCAGTTTTGACTGCTTGTTGGGATCATTCGTTTGTCCGACTTCTTCATAAAGCGATTCCATCTTCTTTTCCAGTTGAAACAAGTCTTCAAAAACGCCATGCAAATAGGTTTCCAGAGTCAGGTTGTCATCGAGTGTGGCATACTGATCGAGATAGCCGACTTGTTTGTTGTTTTGCCACTCGACTTCACCATTATCGGGGATAAGGCGCTTGGCAAGCAATTTCATGAATGTCGATTTCCCTGTTCCGTTGGGTCCGACCAAAACAGCATGTTCCTTTTCAAACAGGCGCAGGCTCACACCTTCAAGCAAAGTGCCTTCTCCATGATCAAACTTGAGATTCCTGACAGTTAAAAGGCTCACTTGATTGTCCGCTTGTTTTCAAGAGAGGTCAGAATGATAACCGGCATTGAATCGGTGCTTAAACAGCCGTTCTTGACCGTGAGGGATTCATCATTTATCGCGTTTTGATAGATTCCGTCAATCAAGGAAACCTCCACATTTTGATTAGCCTTACCTACATTGAAAGCCCCAACGCCATAGTCGTCTTCCAACTGATACGATCCGATAATGACATTGCCTTCCTTGGCTTTGTCGATGGTGTAGAGGCCTTCAGTGAAAAGACGAGAACGGACTGTGGAAGCGAGCGTTTTAATCATGGGTGAAATATCTTTTGGGCCTTGTTTCAGCGTATCCTTTTCAAATAGATTCGGGTGGTGATCACTAAGGGTTTCGCCACCCGCATAAATCATGGTTGAGCCTTTTGAGAAGAATGAAAACGCATGCCAGTTCAAAAGCAGGGTTTCATCATTGTCAACCAAAGACGCAAAACGACCGAAGTCATGATTTTCAAGATTGCGCATTTTTATATAGTTTTTTGGATAGATTTCTTCTTGAAGGTTCAACCAGTCTGTGTAAGCTTCAAGCGGACCGCCGTTCTTCAGATAATTTTCAAGTGCGGGTTGTGTATCATAGTCATAAGCCATATCAAAGACTCTGTAGATTTCACCTTCACTAAGGCCTTCAAATCCTTCATTTCTAAATGCTCTCAAGAAGCCTCCATGAACGGATTCTGATAACCAAATCGTATCCGGATCAATCTTTTTAACCGCATTTCTGGCTTCACTGAGAAAATCAAGTGGAAGAAAACTCGCGACATCGAAACGGTAACCGTCTATGCCCATTTTTGTGTACATTTCAAGCGTTTCTATAAGGTTTTTTTTCAGGTCTGGATTGTGTTTGTAGTCAAAATCGACTATGTCCCACCAATCCCCAACACGGTTGGTGTATTGGCCATCTTCTTCAAAGAACCACTCAGGATGTTCATTGAAAAGGACAGAATCATAGGATGTATGGTTGAATACGATGTCCATCATGATTTTCATGTTTTTTTCATGGGTTTTATGGATGAGGGCTTTGAAATCTTCAATCGTACCAAGCGATTCATTGATTGCTCGATAATCCTTGATTGAATAGGGGCTTCCATAGGACCCTTTTCTCTGTTTTTCTCCGATTGGATGAACCGGTAAGAGATAAAGCACATCCACACCCAGATTGGCGATTCTATCGATGTCGTCAATAAGGGCTTTGAACGTACCTTCTTTTGTATGGTTGCGTACGAATACCTGATAGATGAACAGAGCTCTTTGTTCGGTTGGTGTTTGAATACTCATAACTTAACTCCTCGTGTTTTTGTTTGTTAGATTCATTGGATGTTTACCGCGTTTATTATAGCATATATCATTATGTTTTAAAGGTTTAACCCAAGGTCAAATTAAAACTTCGGGTCAAATGACCCGAAGTCTGACTTATTTATGGATTTCAGTGCGCAATTCATGTTTTAAAGTGCTTAAATCCTTGTTGCAACTCGTTGCGAGCGGGCATGCCGTGCAGGCACTGCTACAAACAGCCCCGTTTTTATAGTCTTTATAGAGTTTTCTGATGATTAGGGAAAACATGGTTATCAATATGGCAATGACGATGATATTACCCAAGTTTTGCCAGCCCCCTTCCTTTTTTGGAAAGACGTTTGAGATATAGGAACACCAAAAGTGATGCAATTACCACAATCATGGCTGGAACGAAGCTCATGCCAAACGATCCCGTTACGATAAGCGTTCCTATCTGATAAATGACAAGCCCAGTGAGAAAGCCTACAAACAATTGCAAGAATATGGCAAATGCAGTCCATGCCTTGCTCTCGAATTCCGTCTTCATGGCCCCTATAGCTGCAAAGCAAGGGGGAGTGAAGAGATTGAAAGCGAGGTAGGCAACAGCCGATACACTTGTCATATTGGCAACTGTCATAAGTGTTTCACGGGTATTTTCAGCATTCGCAACCGCAAAATCTTCACTGATGGAAAATGAGAAGATAACGGCGAGTGCTCCTACGACTTCTTCTTTAGCCACAAATCCGAGGATTGCGGCTGCTGCCAGTCCCCAAGATGCTACGCCTATGGGAGTAAGCAGGAAAGCGATTGGGGTAGCTATGACTTTGAGCATGGAGTCTTCAGGATTGGAGACCTGTGCAAGTGAAAAATCGAAATTCACGAAAAACCATACGATGACATTCATGAGCAGGATAATGGTCCCTGCCTTGATGATGAAGGCTTTTGCTCTTTGAAGCATCACGAAGAAGGCTCTTTTCGGACTTGGCAATTGATAATCAGGGAGTTCAACCATCAAAAAGCTGTCTTCTTCTGCCTTTTGAAAAGGGTTGACGAGTTGTTTGATGATAAGACCTGCCACAAAAATTATAACAATGGCTCCAAGATAAGTCAGTGCCGTCATAAAGGCACTGCCTGTGAAGAATACACCGAGTAACAATGCGATAACAGGCAATTTTGCGCCGCAGGGTATGAACGGTGTGAGAAGGATGGTCATGCGGCGTTGTCTTTGGTTTTTGATGGTTCTTGCGGCCATGATGGCGGGAATACTGCAAGCCGTGCCTACATACATGGGAATAATGGATTTACCGGCAAGGCCGATTTTTTTGAAATAACGGTCCATAAGCAAGGCTACGCGTGCCATGTAGCCGCTGTCTTCAAGTAGATGAAGCATAAAAAACAGTACCATGATGAGTGGTAAAAAGCCAATAATGGCTGTAAAACCACCGATGATGCCTTCGATGATGAGCCCTTCCAAAATCGCTCCTGAGCCAATTGAGGCGAGTCCGCTTTCAATCCACTTAGCAACCATTCCAAACGCGAATTCTATATATCCGCGTACGAGAGGGCCTAGCCATACCTGAGATACGGTGAATACAAACCACATGATGAGTAAAAATATGATGAGCCCGATGTAGCGATGGGCAAAAAGTCGATCCAGTTTATCTGTAAATCTAGTGGCACCCGGACGATGTTGAGTCGTGGTGGCCTTTTCTACGAGGTCTTTTACCTCTTTTCTTTCTTCTTGTTCCACGGGGTATGTTCTCTCCTTTTTCAAGGGCGGTCATGACAAGATTTCTGAGGCCCTTTTTTCTGTCAGCTTTCGTAAAAATAACTACACATCTGAGGTGTTCAGACAAAATTGAGCTATCAATCTGGGTTTTTCTTCTTTCAACAATATCAGACTTATTCAATGCCACAATCAGTGGAATACCGAGTTTTTTGAGTTCTGTAGTGAGGTAAAGACTTCGTTCCAGATTTGATGCATCCACGATGTTGATGATGACGTCGATATTTTCACGGTGGATAAAATCTGCAGCCTGTTGTTCATCCTTGGTGTAGGCTTCAAGACTGTATACACCTGGAAGATCCACAACAAGCACGTCATCACCTGAAGTGTTGAAGCGTCTTTTTAGATACGCTTCTTTCTTTTCCACAGTGACGCCTGACCAGTTGCCTACCCGTTCAAGTTTACCTGTGAGGGCATTGAACACCGTGGTTTTACCACTATTGGGATTTCCAGCAAGCGCAATTTTAATCATAGGGTCTTCACCCGAATCTTTTTGGCCAAATCGCCAGCCATGCCATAACGCCCATCCTTGATGTTCACCACATAGTTCCCAGCAAGTTTGGAAATCAATGTAATCTCTTCACCCTCACTTAGTCCGAGATTAGAAAAAAAACGATTGGTCTCCTGTGAGCCCAAAAGTTCTGTCACAACATATGTTTGGCCTTCATGACCATCTGATAACTTCATCTGTACACCACCAAACATTATAAAATTATAATTCATTTATAGTGAACTACATAAGCACTTTAACACATGAAAGATGTAAAGTAAAAGAAAAACATAATTTTTATAATTAGGTTTATAATTTAGTTATTTATAAAAACGCTAGAACCTCCTGGACCTTTACAAAGCGCTGTATTTATGAAACGTTTTCTATTTTGTAATCATTACACATGTGTTTCAAATACAATGTGTGATCCAAAAAAAGCAGGCTCTATTAAGCTCTGCTTGAATGTGTTTCTTACAGATGGTTCACTTTTTCACTGCCGTCCTTAAAAGTTGCTCGAGAGAAACGGGCTCTGAGTAATAAAAGCCCTGGGCATAAAGTCCGTCCAATTCTTTTAAAACACGTACGTTCTCTTTGGTTTCCACGCCTTCAGCTATGACTTCATAGCCTAGATCACGTGCGAGATCAATGGTACTTTTCACAATGCGAACCATGGAGTCTTCCTTGTTTAGCTGAGAAATGAAATATTTGTCAATCTTGATGGTATGGATTGGAAAACGGCTTAAATAGGCAAGTGAAGAGTAACCGGCCCCAAAGTCATCTATCGCTATTCTCAAGCCTTTTGACGCGAATTTGTCGAGAATTATTTTGCATTTGTCAGGGTCAACCATAAGGGCTGACTCCGTAATTTCAAGTACGACTTTCTCTGGGTTGACCTTCTGTGAATCCATAAGTGATACCGTACGTTCATAAAATTCTGGATCATAGAGATTCTTGGCAGATATATTGATGGCTATATCAATATCACAATCATTGGCCATCAGTGCATTGATAGCCTTAAAGGCGTTTTCAAGTACCCAGTTTGTCAGATGATGAATGAGCTTGGTCTCTTCAATGAGCGGTATGAACCTGCTTGGAGATACTGAACCGATTTTTGGATGGTCCCATCTTAGAAGGGCTTCCACTGCGAATGGCTTTCCGGTATTCATATTCACCTGGGTTTGAAAAGCCAGGGAAAGCTCTTCGTTGAAGAATGACTCACCGAATCTTGATACAAGGTCATAATCGCTTTTTCTACGATCCAGATACTCATCCTTGATAACATATGGAAGGTTCTGTTTCTGAGCATCTCTTGCAAGGGAGTCCGATATACGATAGGTTTCCAGCGTATCACAGGCGTCCGCATCCTTTATAAGATTAACGCCGAGAGAAACATCAAGATAAATCGGAGTTTCTTCAATGAAGCATTTGTGGTTGATCAGACTCAACAGGATTCTTGCATCTTCTTCCAGATGCTGGTGGCTTTTGACCACCCAGAGTTTGTGGGTATCGCTTTGAACCACTGCGTGAACAGTCGAAGGGGCATTTTTGATTTCCATATAAAGCGTATGCAGTATCTTGTTGTAAGCATCAGTGCCCAGGGCATCAATGATGTCCTGATGATTGGAAATCAGTACGGTCGCAATGGTTTTGGGCCCTTTTGGAAGGTTGTTGCAAAGGGCTCTGATAGCGTTGGTGTTCGGAATGTTGGTTTCCGCGTTGTAAAGCACCATTCTTCTTGCTTTTCTATTGCTTTTCTTCAGACGGTCTATTCCATAACCAGACAATGCCCCAGTCCCCATGAATACGAGCAATCTGAAAACCCAGTTAAAAACGGGTTGTGATTCATTCGTAAGTGTTTCAAGGGGCATCAGGGGGCCAAGTATGATTCCTGCAACCATAGCGGTTAAGATACCGCCTTTGAGTCCGAAAAAAATGCCTGCAAGCAAAATTGGTATATACATGGAATGAGAATAAACGTACTTGATGCCGCCTGTTGCATAAACAATCCAGTAAACAAGTGGCAACATCAGTGCGATGGCCAATCCATATATGATTTTACGGTTCATGGTTACGGTACGTGTAGACCAGTTGGTCAATTTATCCTCATGCATGATGGTACCCCCATTATGAAACGTGTTATTCAGATGTCTGATTGAATGTTCTTACACCATTCAAGACATTCTCTATGACTTCATCGATGTACATTGGATGCTTATTACGCGGAAAGCGTATGGCTCCTGCTTTCAGGATTTTAGAGTCATGCACCTTGGATAGTTTGGCCATCTTTTTAATGGCTCTGTTACCGCCAAACCATCTATGCAGTGCCCCTGTAGAAAAAAGAATGAGTCTTTTCGTAGTGATTGGTTGAACCATGTATAGATATTCTGTCATGACCAAAGAGAGGGTAAAGCCCCATACGGGCGCACCCATGACTAAAATATCATACCCTTTGGCATCGGGCACTTCATTCAATACAGGTTGATTCTCTTTCCAGGGTTTATGGCTTTTCGCAACGACCATTTTCAATTCAACATCATGGTCTTCAGTAATCAAAGCTTTTTCAATCTCTTTTGCAATGCCGAGCGTATGACCGGTTTGTGAGTGCACAATCAATCCTATTTTCATACATCAAGCTCCTTTGATTTGATAAAGCCCTTACATACCCATTATAGGCTAATTCCTGATTTTATCAAATCAATTCGACTCGTTTGCCTGAATAAAAAAAGGCTCAACCTGAGTTGAACCTTTATACACTCTGTCATGAAAGACTCAGTTCTGTCTTGAGTGCTTCTATGAGGGTATCGATGTCTTCTTTGGCTATATCGTTATGTGTCACCATACGCATATATTCACCTTTGTAGCCTCCAAGCAGTAGGCCTTTTGCCTTGAGGGGCTTTTTCAATAGATTCAAGTCATAATCGCTTTTAACAAAAACCATATTGATATCACGAGCGTCCATATTGACCTCGAACCCCTTCAGTGTATTGAGCTGATGAGCAAGATAGGTCGCATTGTCATGGTCAATATGCAACCGTTTGGTCATTTCATTAAGGGAAATGAGTCCGGCAGCCGCCAGGATGCCTGCCTGCCTCATGCCACCGCCCAACATTTTGCGGTAGCGTCGTGCACGGTTTATGAATGCTTTACTCCCTGCAAGGATACTCCCTACTGGTGAGGCAAGTCCTTTGGAAAGACAAAACATGACTGAATCGACTTCACGCGTAATCATTTTTACATCCACATCAAGTGCAGTGGCCGCATTAAACAGACGGGCTCCATCAAGGTGAATGGGAATATTTTTCTCATTGGCGAGGCTGTTGGTCTTTTTCATGTAGTCTATGGGCAACACCACCCCGGTTCCATGGGCATTCTCAAGACAGATGAGGCCCGTATCAGGAAAATGAATATCCTCTTCACGTACCGCCTTTTCAATGCCTTCTATGGGCATTGCGCCCCGCTTTTCATCAATTGTATGGAAATTCACAGACGAAAGCACCGCTGCAGCGCCTACTTCATACGTCTTTATATGACTATGCGCACCAAGTATGACTTCATCGCCTCTTTTTGTGTGACTCATAAGTGCGATTTGGTTTCCCATGGTTCCACTGGGAACATACAGGGCCGCCTCTTTTCCTACAACTAGCGCAGCCCGCCGTTCAAGTTCGTTGATGGTTGGGTCGTCACCATACACATCGTCTCCAACTTCAGCTTCACTCATGGCCTTTCGCATGTCTTTGGTGGGTTTTGTGACTGTATCACTTCTTAAATCGATCATACATTTTCCTCCAGTATTCTTCATTATTGTCTTTGCTTATAAGAAACCTGTCATCCTTTAAAATCGTATTGACCAAGGGTTTCAAATCAAAAGTCTCCGCCTGGCCAGTATCAAGTAGATAACGATCATCAGGGGTTTCCACTTCAAACTCTCGCTTCAGAATAAGGGCTCTTTTTTTCATTTGATAAGCTTCGTCTCTTAGCAAATCTCTTTTCCTGAGCACGTCGTCATCTGCCCAAAGTAAGACGTATTTGATCAAGGCATCGTAATCCTTGAGCATTTCCTTCATCCAGGTAAGTCTGGAAGGAAACGTCACATAATCAATCACGACATCCCCCACTTCCAAGAAGTTTTTGGTCAAAGCCATGATATTGTTCCAAATCAAAGTGATTTCCCTGTCACTTTTCCAAGGAAGTTCGCGGCCTTTGACATGCATGTCCGTTAAATCATCCCCACTTACATACGCACTGTCATCAAGATTTTTAG
>JAGYML010000070.1 GCA_018400615.1 bacterium
CCATGGTACTGCCTGGGTTTGCGCCATGATAATTGAGTACAGGGAATGGACTCATGAGAAGAACGTCCTTGCTGCCCTGTACGATTTCAGTCACGGCATTTGGAAGGTCAGTCGCCTCTTCGACGTCGAACCCTCTTTGCTCAGGAATCTGATAAGATACCTGTGAAGCGATACCGACATACTCAACATTGTTTACGGCTTCAATGTCTGAAATAGTGCTGTCTTCACTGAGACCGTTCGCATCCGCAAAATCCTGGTTTACCAGGTTGATGATTCTTAAATAAAAGTAAGGATCTGTGAAATCCACGTTCTGTTCACGCTCTTCAGTAATGCTCATCGAGCCTATGATGATATCGATTTCTCCACTGTTAAGGGAATTAATCAATGTTTTAAAGTCTGTATCCAATATTTCGACTTCCCTGTCGAGGTAATTACCGAGTTCATGGGCTACATCTACGCTGATACCGTAAGGTTCGCCATCTTCCTCGGTTTCAAAGGGAGGATAACCGAGATCCATCCCAACCACCAACGGGCCTTCTTCTTCCTCTTCAGGTGTATCCTCAGGTGTATCCTCAGGATTTTCTTCAGGTGTTTCTTCAGGATTTTCTTCAGGTGTTTCTTCTTGATAAAGTATCCCGCATGAGGCGAGTACTGTAACACTTAACAAAAGCGTAATAAGCATTGCGAATTTTTTCATTGGAGCCATCTCCTTATTGTTTTAATAGTTCAAATTATACGCAACGTTTGTAATTGTTACAAATAATATACGCTTAATTTGTGACAAGAACCAATGGAAACGTTTTACTGATTTGAAAGGGGCATGGTATAATGGGTTACACAAGTTTTCTAAAAGAAGAAGGGATAGCTTGACACCTCTTAAAACACTCATCATAGGGGGGTTGTTCTTCATCGGAAGCCTCATCATGTTCTTCACGGGCAGACTGGCCACAAACCTTGGAGCGGGCTCTGCCACTTTAATGATTTGGGCGAGTCTTCTGATGTTTATCACAAGTGTGGTGTTCATCATTCTCTACATCAAAAAGATAAACCTGAAATAAGGCATTTTTTGATCGTTGCTTATTATCATAAAGCCCTGAATCATCTCTACGATGACTCAGGACTTTTTAATGGGCGTGGCTTATTCTTTTGACAGTCTTTCTATGACTACGCCAATGGCTAAAATGATGACGCCGCCAAGCACAAAGAATAGTGCTCTTGGCAAGAAATCATAAAGCGTATCGAAATAGTATCTTAAAATGAGTGCCCCCACAATGATGAGGGGAATGATTTGTTTCTTAGTAAGCAGATAAAGCAGATACACGGCAAATGCGATGGAAAAGCCAATGGAAATCACTTGGCCGTCACCGAAAAACTCAATGCTTTGCCAAAGCTCACTGAAAGAAAGCGCAAAGCCTGTGACCCCGACTGTGAGCATCCCTATTACTTTGAAGGCTTTCGGGCGCCAATCGTGTTTAATATAAAAGAGGCCCATCCCAATTGCGAACAGGATCCACACAATGTAAAAAGTATCGAGATTTGCGTAATTCAGTGTGTAGAAAATGAACTCCAAACCGATGAGCAGGGAAAAATAGGGGACCACTGGTTTTGAAAACACAAAGTAACTTCCCGTAAATAGCAAAGCGATGAGTGGCACGGCGTGGAAGAAAAGCCACTGATCAAAACCAATCACCATGAAGAAAAAGGTGAGAAAGTGCGCAAACAGGAAAAGGATGAGGTCTTTTCTGTATGCACTGAGTGCCAAGACCCCAAGGACCCAAATATAAATCTGCGTACTTGGTTCCATGGACACACTGTAGGCGTCCACTATGAGGAACAGGCCCGAGCCAAATATGAGCGCCGAGGTATAAAGCAGTGCAAGTGAGGTGTAGTGTGTCTTGTCCCTGATGAGCTGAGAAGTTGTAAGTGCGCCTACAAGCGACCCAATCAATAGCCCTAGCTTGCCAAGGTCTGGCAAAGCATTCCAGTTGTTCGCCACCACAAGTAGGAAGCCAAGCCCTATGAGTACGGCGCCCACACTTCCAAGGACCCATACATAGTTGAAACCGGAGCTTTCTTCGTAGGCATCCATGAATTCAGTGGCCTGTTGTTCTGTAAGGATGTCTTTTTTTCTTTGCTTCTTCGATTTCACCCTTTAAAAAACGGTATAGAAATCTATTCAATGTTTTTTTCACAGTGACGCCTCCTTTTTAAATGCTTGTCACAAAAAGTGTGAGAAATCTTTGCTAAATATCGATGGGTGCCTGTATACAAGAGTGTGCATAGCCATTCTCTATTATTCCTTGAATTATTTTGAAAACAGCCTAAATCTAGAGCCTACTGACCCTTTATATTTCATTATAACATCCCTCTATGCAAGGTAAAAACAAATGAATTTGGTTACTTTTAAATCATTTTACGTGCTAAATTGTAAAATTATTATATAATGGGGTTTGGAAAGAGAGGCACCAATATGTTAGAACTTAAAAACCTTACAAAAAAATACGAAATAGGCACCTTCAAACAAACCGCACTCAACAACCTGTCCCTGTCTTTTAAAGACAACGAATTTGTCGCAGTACTCGGACCTTCAGGAAGTGGGAAGACCACACTTCTAAACATGATCGGAGGGTTGGACCGTTATGATTCTGGTGACATCCTGATTGATGGGAAATCCACCAAAAGTTTCAAGAATCATGATTGGGACGCTTACCGCAACCATGCAGTGGGATTCATCTTTCAAAACTACAACCTGATTACCCATACTTCTGTCCTGTTCAATGTCGAAGTCGGCATGACACTCTCAGGTGTCACTGCGAGTGAAAGAAGAACACGGGCTCTTGAAGTCCTTGAAAAAGTCGGACTCAAAGACCATGTAAACAAGAAACCAAATCAGCTTTCAGGGGGTCAGATGCAACGTGTGGCGATTGCACGTGCCCTTGTCAACAACCCGAAAATCATCCTCGCCGATGAACCAACCGGTGCGATTGACAGTGAAACAAGCGCACAGATCATGAATCTGATTCGTGAAATCGCGAAAGACAAACTCGTCATCATGGTCACCCATGATGAAGAAGTCGCAAAGACGTATGCCAACCGCATCGTCACCCTCAAAGACGGTGAAAAGCTTTCTGATTCAAGGCCTGTTGAAGAGACCCGGGACAAAGGAACGAGTCTTTCATTCAAAAAAACATCCATGGCCTTTGCACAGGCACTCAAACTGTCTTTCAACAACCTCAGGACCAAGAAGTTCAGAACGCTCATCACGGCCTTTGCGGGCAGCATCGGTATCATTGGGGTGGCCCTTGTATTAAGCCTTTCAAACGGATTGAACAAGGAAATCGACAGACTTGAAGAAACCACGCTTGCTGAATTTCCCGTACAGGTGGACCCTGTCCCCTTCAACATTGACAGTGCCAGAGGCGGACCCTACGCCGAGGAAGGTTCGGTCTCAGAGTGGGAAACGCGTCCTGAAGAAGATGTCATCTACCCTTATCAGGAAAGTCTTCCTGAAGGCCAGCACATCAACAACCTCACTGAAGACTACCTAGACCATGTCTTTGAGCTTGACGAATCCCTTTACAACGAAATCAGTGTCGAGCGCCGTCTTGACATACAACTGTTCAAACAAAATGATGATGGCGTCATGAAAGTCAACACGAATGCCATCAATTTCAATGAAACCCTTTCAAAAGATGCCTTCTTCGAAGACAATTATGATTTGCTTGAAGGCCATCAGCCTGAAAATGAAAACGAAGTCATGCTCGTGGTGGACGAATACAACCGTCTGAATGCAGAAATGGTGACGGCTCTCGATTTGCCT
>JAGYML010000071.1 GCA_018400615.1 bacterium
TCTTTCCGTTCTTAACCACATGCACAGATCCACAATGATCGCAATACCTGGGTTCGCTCCGTTCCTTGTCAATGACTTTGTGCAAGGCATCTTTGGCTTCTGTCTTATTGAGAACTTCACGGTCTATATCTTTCTTTAGATCTACAATCTCATCTGCGAAAAGCTCGGTGATGTTTTGGCGTATCAAATTCAGTTCCGGTGTATGCATAATGGCTCTCTCCAAACAGAAAGCGCCCTTAGGCAAACCGCTCAAAGGAACTAATAACGTCGCCAAACAATCATTAGAGATGAGCGGGTTGCCTAAGAACGCTTGTCTTAGGATGGATGTGGTTTGCTCTAATGATTGTTTGGCTAGTTCATTCTACCAAACTTCAGCGGGTCTCACAATATCTATCAGTATTTTTCTTAAACAGATCCATAATTAAAAACCTTTAAGGAATGATGATGGTATTGAGCCGGATTCATTCCTTTTGGTTTTCTTGAAACACGTTCTTCATTGTAATACTTGATATAAGCTTTCAAAGACCCAATGAATTGAAACGGGGTTTTAAAACAACC
The DNA here is from genome assembly GCA_018400615.1 of bacterium. Lineage (GTDB taxonomy): Bacteria > Bacillota_I > Bacilli_A > Izemoplasmatales > Izemoplasmataceae > M55B118. The sequence goes on from JAGYML010000071.1 coordinate 559, forward strand.
CTTATAATAAATCTCGGATTTAGGCTACCAAAGAAGTTCTCAATCACGATGTTGTCGAGGCCATTGCCTAAGAACCCTTGCCACAGATGGATATGGCTAGCTCTAATAATCGTTTAACTAGATCATTCTATGAAACTTCAGCAGGTCTCAAAATAGCTATCAGTATTTTTCAAAAACACCTTCTTTACCATTTGTTTTCAACTCTTTCAGCAAACCCAAAGAGCTTGTCAATCCTTATCTTCTTGCCTTCCACATTGAAATACCCTTCAAAGGTCCCGAAAACCTGATGTTGATCGGATTTGATAACAAGTGCATTGGTCAGACTATTGCGATCATAGACCGGTGAGAAGGTGAGATCAATCATATTGTGCTTATCATGAATTCGCCAAACATCCAAATAATCATACTGACCATCTTCTTTGGGAATATCAAAAACAACATCTTCCAATTTATAGGTTTTTTCTCCAACAAAGAGCATGTTTTCCGTGGCTTTCAAGTTCGTTCCAAATCCATAGCCCAGGTTAAACCCTATATAGGTATTTTCATAGTGGGCACTCAAGCTTGACCAGTACCATACATTATGATAGGTCCACGCACCCCTTCCCCAATCAAGCACACCAAGGCAATCCTTACTGAAATCGAACGTTTTATCTCCATAAGTCACATTTCCAGAGGCTTTCAATAAATTAATCTTTTGATTGTAGTAAAATCTTTTTGGGTTTTCAAATGGGACGGCAATGACCATGGAATCCTTATTCATCTGTTCCAAAGTGAGATCAATGTCTATTGGATAGCCCTTTTCAAAATCATCCATCCTGAGCGTTAAGTGTCGCTTGCCATCCACATGGACAAACGCAAGGTCTACCTGCTTTTTCCTGATATGTATATCCCCTTTTCCACTGTTTTCAGGTAAATTAAAACCTTTGAATGGTAGAAAATTGATCAGGGTTCTCGTGATATCATTTTTTGCATGGTAATCAAGAAGACTCACACTGATCAAGGTCATATACCCATTATCCGCAACCGTCAGAGCGATGCCGTAGTCTTGGTTGCCAACATAATAGTAATCCCATTCCTTTCGTCTTAACCATTTGTTTTTCACAAGATTTTTGTCATACGATTTAATGAGTCTTGTGTGAAATCCGGCTTCTATCAAACGCCCTTTGCTATCAAGTAAAGGGCCTTCGGTCAATTGCTTTTGCATCCTTATCCTCCTAACACTTATTTGAGACACACCACAATCTATCCTTTATGATTCTTGGATTATGGTAAAAACCTTTCTGTACCCATCTTTAGTTTATCACATATGGTTTGACAGGCTTTAAAGTAATTCTCAGTAGGCGCATCAATTTTCTTACGCCCTTTTGATTAATAGACAATCAATTACCGCCCAGATTACAATAAAAGAAACCGCTATTAAATAGCGGTAACCTTTACGTGTTTTTAAAGAGCCTTCAATACCCTGCTTAAACTTTAACCGACTACGGATTGCAGGAAAACATTTTGTAAAATATTCAACGCAAGAATGGAAATCAGCATGGCCATTAAAGGGGTTAAAACCCAACCAAAGCCAATTTTACCGATTTTTGTTACATCAATGTTTCTTCCGCCTTTTGCAAGGCCTATCCCCATGATGGCCCCTATCACTGCTTGAGACTGCGATACGGGAACAAGGGGGAATGCCGGTAGATTTCTTGCGGTAAGGAAGTTATAGAGACCTTGTGAGGAGAAAACAAACAGTACAAGTGCTGAAGCCAATACAACGATAAAAGCCGTAATCGGAGAAAGCTTGAACACACTGCTTCCCACAGTCATCATGACTCTTTTGGAATATGTAAATACACCCACGGCTATGGCCAACCCACCTAATAAAAACAGTTGTTGAACACCTGTAATGGTAATGGTGTTGGCAATGACTATATCACTAAACGGAGACACATTGATGAATACCCCCATGACGTTGGCGATATTGTTAGCGCCCAGACTGTAAGCACCGAATGCCCCCGCAATGACCAGACCATATCTTGTATATTTATCCATTTTAACCACATGTATTTTAGTATGTTCTATAAAATACTTCACAATCCAGTAAATGATAATGGCGAAAATAGCTCCTAGGATTGGTGTGAATATCCAGGTTTGAACAATATCAAGTGCAACTGAAGTATCGGTTTGAAAACCAGCAAATATGTTCCACCCGATAATCGCACCGACAATGGCTTGTGAAGTGGAAACAGGCAAGCCTCTTTTAGACATCATCATCACCGTGAATGCTGCAGATGCAGAGACTGCAAATGCGCCTGCTATTTTATTGATAGCCCCAAGTTCTCCAAGTGTATGGGAGGTTCCTGACCCCCCTATAACAGCCCCTAATATGACAAATACACTACAAATAATAGCCGCTGTTCCAAAACGAATCATTCTGGTACCGACTGCGGTTCCAAAAATATTAGCGGCATCGTTCCCCCCAAGCGACCACCCCATAAAGAGGCCTGCCGAGAGGAAAATGGCAGTGGCTAGAATTTCCATATGTTAAACACCCTCTTGGTTTTAAGCAACATCATATACTCCTCTTGAATCTGAACACGGATAATTTACTGGCGACCTTCTCCGCGATATCTGAAAGTTCCGCAAGTTTATCTGCAAACTTGTTCAAAATGAGTTTCTCACCAAGTGTGCACTCAAGTTGCTCATCAAAAATCTTCAATTTGAGATTGTGCAACAACGTATCCACATCGTGTTCGAAAAGATTGGTTTTGGTAATATAGTCTTCAACCGTACTGAATTCAGTCAAATAGATTCTGACACCTTTTATAAGGGTTTCAACGGCTTTGTTTGATTTCTTGGCAATATGACCAAAATCATCGATTAAAGAGGCTACGATTTTGGGTCTCATCACCAGAAAATCCAAAAGGCATTCCTTGGCAATATCCGCAATATCATCCATGGAATCCATCAGTTCCAAAATATCCGCACTCAAATCAGGAACCAGGTT
>JAGYML010000072.1 GCA_018400615.1 bacterium
TCTTGCAAGGTCCGGTTTGCTCGCTCAACACGACCCTTGGCCTGACTACTGTTAGCGCAAATAATTTCGATATTTAATTCATTCATCGCACGCCCAAACTGGGTCATACCGTGCCCGGTTCTACCACCTTGTGTGGCAGGCCTAAAAACTGTGTGTCGGTTGCTGTAAAACGCAACAGGACGGCCGTAGTTCTCCAGATATGTTCCTACAGCCGAGAAATAGCTGAACGTACTTTCTGAGTTGACAAACTGCAGATGCATTAATGTACTGGTCGCATCGTCTACAAAAACAAGAAGAGTGCAGGCCGGAGCACGATCCTCAAACCATCGATGATCCGAGCCATCTATCTGTATTAACTCGCCGAAACATTCACGGCGCAAACGCGGCTGGTGAAATGTTCGGCGCTGTTTACGAGAAAGCCATATACCATCTTCTTGCATCCATTTGCGTAACGTCTCGCGTGAAACTTTGAACTCGTGATGCGTCTCTAACATCTCACTAGCCAGTGTTGGTCCAAAATCTGCGTATTTTTCTCGCACAAGATCCAGTGCATAAAAACGCCGTGCATCATGAATCCGGTTGTTTGATGATTTGCCACGCAACTTGTGCTGTAATCCTGATGGACCGTCCTTACGAAAACGCTCAAGCAAGCGGTAAATCTGCCGTTTCGACAAATTTAACAAAAGCGCCCCATCCACAACACTTAGACGACCATCATTTACTTGTGCCAATACTTCAATTCGGTTTAGTTCTCGTTCGCTCATCATCACCCATCCCATGTCGTATCTCCTCAAATGTCCATATACATGGATAGGAGTGTGACATTTCTACTTTGCTTAGGGGTGACATTTTAACATTGCGGGTACAATTTTATGGGTGATAATGTATCTTATGGGAAATAATGTCATATTCCGGCCATAAGCAGACTTAGGCATCTCGGAATAACTACTGGTTTACTGCTTCTAAAGAAATTACACTTATGTAGATAGAAAGTAGGTGACACAGAATGAAAAAATCAAAAGTTCATATATTCGGAAGAAGTGATGTTTTCGAACAAAAAATTGGCCTTACAGATGATATCGCAAAAAAAGTTGCCTTAATAATCACGTATGCTGGCTCTATTGAATATTACACCGAAAGAGCCGTATGGAAGTCTCTTAATCAAAAGCCAGAAATAGGTTCTCTAAAGACGGATGCAAGACCGATTACCGCTATAATTGAAACTCTTCAAAACTCTGTTGACAAATTTTCAGATCAAAATACAAGAGAGTTACTCCTATCTTGGTGCAAAGCCGCATATAGTGCATTCATAATACGTAACAATATTTCTCACGGAGTAGCATTAAATATTGGTGAAACGCTTGTTTTTATGCGAAACCCAAAATGGAGCGGCGAGATACGAAAACGTAGCTTTGGAGATTTTTGGGCTGATCCTAATGCTCTTGAGCTAGTATGCGATTCCATGGCTGTTTTGTTGAGAGTTATCACCTCTTACAGCGAAAGGGAAAAAAATATAGAACAAATAGCTACTGAAGAAGCTATTCTTGCAATAAATGAAGCTAAATCAATACTCAGTGAATTTAGTAGCCGTGATTACCCTGAATAGTTATATCTAGTACGCTATCTCGCCTTGCCAGAACTTACAAACCTCTTCTAGAATTTCCATTAATTCGATGCCATCAACAATCAAAACATTATAATCTATTTGCTCGTATCTTTGATTTGCAAACCTAACACCACACTCAGCTAAGAAACTTTGACCGACCTCCCATTCTTCTTCTGTCATAAAAGAGCGGGTGTTTGAATTCATATTTAAAGCTACTGAAGAATTTGAACGAAGCGGCCTAGTAACCTGCAAATGTTTCACTTGAGTGGCTATATCATGCAAAATTCCAAGATATTCACAGCGCTTTTTAATGTCATTCCTATACTGATTTATGCTAATTTTCTTCTCTTTTGCGATTACTTCATGAATGTGCCAAGCTGTTATGACTGCATTAAGCCCATGATCCAAAATATTTTCATAAACATCTTCAAACTGTGCTTCATGAAGCCGCCACACTTCGCGTTTTATCTTCTCAGTAAAGTCCATTGAAGATTTGAGGCCATTAATTTGAACGCTCATAAGTAATATGCCTATTTTTAAGTCTTAATATCTCTTATGCCGCTGCTTGCTTAAGCTCTTGAGCTTTTTGATAATGAATTTGATCTAAAAATTGAATGACGTGAAGCACCTGTTCGGCCAATCTTTTTAGTTCTACTTCAGATAAATATTCCAAATGTGTGATATCTTGTGTTGTTCCGTGACTCTCAGGATTTGTTTTTTGTTTTATTTCTGAAAGCACAGTTTTTAATGTCTGAGTATCCGTAATCCCTGAAACAGCAACAAAGCCATTAAACATTGTTGAATCACTGGTAATCATGCCAATCAAAGAATCCAGCATTGCTGGTAGGAATGGGTCTTTACCTCTGAGACGCGCAAATTTGAACGATATAAAGGCTTCCAGTACTATCCTTATATAGTTAGGTATATAATCTTTTGCTTTTTCATGTTCGTGTCCGATGTCTCCTGCCACGTAAGCCTGAATTTTTTCGAGTTTCTGAAAATATGAGGTTTGATAATTTCTTAGACTGTTAGGCAAAAGAGATATAATACCTTTTTCGATATAGAGATCTGCGCGATCTCTACATTGGTCTGAATTGATAAGGTTGCTCATAAATTTCAGAAATATGATGTTATGGCTTAGAATAATGATTTGCTTGCATCCATCCCAAGCTTTGTTGATCCATCGGTCATTTTGATCTTTTTCTTTTTTCATTACTTGAGGTAATAACACATCCTGAATAACCAGAGCCGTCGAAAACAGCCTGTTTTCATCAAGGCTTGAGACAGGATCATCAATCACAATCGTAAAATCTTCTTTCTTCGCCTGCGAGTCGCCCAAAACTTCATGGCGGTATTTGCTTAGGAAGTATGCAAATGCAAGCGCTGTTTTTTCGCCCTCACTTAATGAATACTGAATCCCCTTTTTCGGCGGAACACCAGAGTAATGGATGGTGATTTCTTCGTCATCCTCCAGACTGACGGTAAAATTATTGATACAAAATCGTTTTAGAAATTCATTTACATACTTAGATTCATTCTTGAGCTTTGATAGCTCAATTGCTCTTTCTTTTCCTTTTTGTGTCAACATAGTCTGGATAGACTGAACGGATTGTTTCAAAAAATGGAAGAAAGAAACCCCTCCAATATTATCGGGGATTTCAAGCCCTGCGGCTTTTTTCTTCTGCTTATTTCTAGCATCGTCGGCCAACGTTTTACCTTGGTTATCAAATCGCTTCCAGAAAAGACGTTCACAGATAGTTTTAGCGTTTTTGTCATCAAAACGGGCTGCTTGCAGGCG
>JAGYML010000073.1 GCA_018400615.1 bacterium
TTTCTTTCTTTATTTTTTATGAAAATGCGAAATACATATATAGTTGTCTAACGGCCTCAGTAGCTCAGCTGGTTAGAGCACTTGACTGTTAATCAAGGGGTCCTAGGTTCGAATCCTAGTTGAGGCGCCAAATGGCCCGTTGGAGAAGCGGTTCAACTCACTAGCCTTTCACGCTAGCATTCACGGGTTCAAATCCCGTACAGGTCACCAAATTTAAAGTCAAAACGCCACTGATGGCTTATCAGTGGCGTTTTTTAATACATCTTTATATTGATTCGTTTATCTGTTTTCTAAGCCATTGAAAAATGCTATAATGTTAAAAGTAAAGCGATTGAATACTTCAAGGGGGTCATTGTATGCACCAAGCTGAAGAAACATCAAGAATTTCCACTGTCATAGGACTGGTGATTGAAGGGATAGGAATGTTTTTGGCCTTGAGTTTTGCCGCAGGAATCAATGTCATGGAAGCCATTGATGATCAGTTTTTTCTAGACGAAGGGTTCACTGAAAGTGAAACTGAAACTTTACTGAGGATTGTAGATATTCTTGGAATCGTATTGCTTATACTTGGGGGCATCCTACTGGTCGTATTTTTAATTAATCTGGTGGTGTTTACCAAGCTATTGAATGGTAAGTTCGACATTGAGACTGCTAAAAACGTATATCTTTATCAAATCATATGGGGCGCCATTAATCTTTTTTTCAATCAGATTGCCAGTATTATGTATCTGATTAGCGGTATTAAGGGGAAAACCACCCAGAGAAAGCTCCAAAAAGACACGGAATCCAAACACTAGTCTTTAAGCTATAGACAAGCCAGTCAGCAGACGCTGACTGGCTTTTTAAATGGGTTAATAGGCTTCCCTGTCTTCTTCATATGCGAGCCCTTTGAAGAACAGTTCTGCTGAAACGAAATTGGAAGCAAGGGGTATTTCATAGACATCTACGAGTCTGAAAAACGCACTGACATCCGGTTCATGGGGTTGAGGAGTGAGTGGGTCTCTGAAGAACAGCACCATGTCGACTTTTCCTTGTGCGATTCTTGCCCCAATCTCCTGGTCGCCTCCAAGGGGCCCTGATTGAAAACGCCTTACTTTCAATCCGGTGGCTTCTACGACTTTAGTGCCTGTGGTGCCTGTAGCAATCAGCGTGTGGTGGGACAGGATATGGGCATACTTCTTGCAAAAACGAATCATGGCGTCTTTTTTCTTGTCATGGGCAATCAATGCTATGTTCATTGTATCAGCTCCTTAAGTTCATTATACATGATGCAAGGCATATATGGTATACTGATTTACGAGGTGAATGCTATGTATGAAAGAAGTTATTTTGTTGAACGCTTTTTAGCGGATAAGTCTGGTTTTTTGAAACCCCCTGTTCTTTTTGGTATGCTCAGTGACATCATGGAAAGAAATGCGAACAGCTATGGGGCTGGGGCGGCTTTTCATTTAAAACGGAATCTGGCGTGGGTATTGACGGAATATCAGATTGATTTCAATTCATGGCCGGAAAGTGAAAAAGAATTGATAGTGGGGACGCACCCTTATTCATTCAAGAAAATGTATGGGTTTCGTATTTACCGAGGGAAGGATAATACCGGAAAAACGCTTTTTGAGGGCAAGGGTAAATTTGTCTTGATTGATATTAAGACCAAGCAACTGATGAAGCCTTCTGATGATATTTTGAGTCTGTTTACAGATGCAAAGAAAACCCCTGAGGCTCTGCCTTTTGAAAAATGGCGACTTTCAGGCAAGGGTTCACTACTATCGAATAAAAAAGCGTTGATTGCGCATGATTATATTGACGTCAATGGCCATCTCAACAATGCACACAGTGTCACGCTTGCCTATAAAGTGCTGGATCCTGAAATCATTGGAGATGGAAAGATAAAATCCATTTATGTTAAATACAGAAAAGAGGCTTTCAAGGATGATGAAGTCACCATCAATCTTTACAAAGAAAGTTCAGATGATTTAGCGGTCGTCATTAAAAGAGATGAGACGGTTATTAGTGAATTGCTAATCAAGTTCTAATTATTTGGAAACAGTTCTTATGTATAAGCGTCTTAAATAAAAGGCCAAAGTTGCAATAATTTAGTATTTGATAAAATTTTAATGAATTCAAACCGAATTTTGTTTATAATGAAATTATCATAAACGAAGGAGGATCTTCATGGCTAACCGGGACAGTAAGTATTTTAATTGTTCAGAGAAGCATGAGATTGAATACCTTGCTAAAAAGTTCAAAGAGCCCAAAGAAGATGTCATTGCTAAAATAAACGAACTGTGTAAAAACAAGGCCATTTATTATTCAACTCATGCTGAAGCAGAACAAGCTTTAATTGATGCTGGATTCCACAAAAAATGATGCGTGTCGCACGCAGGAAAAAGTTTATGGGAAACCATAGACTTTTTTTGTGGCCCAACACAAAGAGAAAGAGGGTGAATCATTATTGTCTATAAATAAAAAAAGAGGGCTGCCTTATATGAGGCGGGCCCATCTCTTAGGGTTTTTATGACAAATAGGCATCTATCAGTCTATTGATTTTATGCGTGTCAATGAAACGTGATTCTCTCAAGAGTTCCTTGCCGTTTGAGAAGATGAGTACGGTTGGAACACTGAAGACAACGTGTTTTCCTCTAAAACTGTCAATATCATCCACGAATACCTGGTAATGTTCAACTTCATCAAGCCGTTCAATGGTGTTGTTCAAATGTTCGCTTATCATTGCACAAGTTGAACAGGTGTGTGTTTTGGCCACGATCATGGCAAAATCCTTGTTAATGACGTTTTCAATACTTTCATAGTCTTTCAATGTGTTCATAGGTCAATCCTCCTTATAATTCTATGTCATTATACTTTGTATACGATATTATTCAAAGCGTTTAGCACTTGAATTTTATATTCCTTTTTGAGCATATGCCTTTACAGGAATATAAGTACGCTATAAGATGTGATTAGGTGGTGATACATTGAAAACTTTAAGATTATTTCAACAACTTGGGAACGAAACCCGCATGCGTATTGTTGCACTTCTTATGCAAAGTGAGCTATGCGTATGTGGTCTTGAAGAGATTTTAGATATCAGACAGGTCAACATATCCAAACACTTGGGAAAGCTTAAGGAAGCGAATATTGTGGATTCGAGACGTGAAAAGCAACGAATCTTTTACTTCCTTACCGAAGCGTTCATCAATCAGGAACACCTTCTCAATCACATTGAAGAGGTCATGATTGAAGATGAGCAGCTCATCAAGGACCATGAAGCCTTGCTTCTGCACGATGAGACCAAGGAAAACAAGATTTATGTATGCAAAGCCTTTAAAAAGGAGAATCTATCATGATAAAAAAAGCGTTGCGTGTGGACGGCATGTCCTGTGCGATGTGCGCGAA
>JAGYML010000074.1 GCA_018400615.1 bacterium
GGTATAAAGTCGAGAGTTCTATGCCTGGGATGTAGCGAATACCGTGAGTGTCTGCGAGACGCTTGTTTTCTTCAACGGCTTCTTTTCTGCACACATCATGATCCGTGATGGCGATGATGTCGACATCTTTTAAAGACGCTCGTTTGAAAAGGTCCTGGTTGCTAAGGCGTCCATCGGACGCCGTGGTATGCATATGCAAATCAGCTTTCAAGTCTTTCACCTACTTTAGAGTATGCCCAGTGAATGGGATGTTTTTGGTTTCGAGTGCGGCCTGTTCACGTGCGTGGCAGGTGAACAGAATGACTTGTCTCTTGGTGGCCATGGTGTTTAGCATAGTCAGGGCGCTGTCAAGTCTCGCTTCATCAAACTGTGTGAATGCGTCATCCAAGAAGAACGGATAATCCGTCTTGCCTAGGGTTTCAAGAATGCCAAGACGCATGGCGATGTAGATTTGATCAAGGGTGCCTTTTGAGAAAAAGTCCGCTTCTTCGAGTTGACCCGTCGTCGTGGCAAGGGCACTGAAGGTGAGGTCTTTTTTGACCTTGATTGAATCGTAGTGCTCATTGGTGAGGATGCTCAGATACTTCTGAGTATGCTCGTTCATAATCGGAGCGAAGTGTTCCTCGATATCCTTTTGGACCTTTTTAAGGCGTTCAATCGCTTTTTGGAGAATGCGCTTTTCCTTGTCATACTCATGGATAAGCTTTCTCGTTTCATTCAGTTCATAGTGAATGGTCGGGATGTCGCGTATCCGACTTTCCTTGTTCGCAATCGCTTCTTCTTTTCTTGAACGCTCAAGGGCATGGGCCTGAAGGGTATCGCGGATGTCTTCAAGCGCCTCCAGGATATCACGTTCTCTTGAAGGGTCGACGGTGTCGCTGTCGAAATCGATGGTGGCCTTGAAGGCATTGAACGGGGTTCCACCAAGAAGTGATTGAATCTCTTTTGCGGTGGTTTTGACGCTTTGTAGCGCATTGAAAGAAGCTCTTAACTTAGCCAGGTCCCGGGGAAGTCCCAAGGTTTTCAACAAGGGATCATAGTTTTCAAGAATGGCTTCTATGGCTTCGTGGAGTGTCTTTTTGTACGTTTGATCCTGAAGGGCGTTTTTCGCTTGATAGAAAAGCGGTTCGAAGTCACTGTCTTTTTCAAGAGCGTAGCGACCAATCAGTTTTTGAATGGAATCCGAGGCTATCCCTAGCGACGCTTTTTCTTTTTTGAGGGCACTCTCCGCCTCATCAAAGGCGTTTAAGTCCTGGGTTGCCTTGCGCGCCTGCGCTCGGTTGCGTTTAAAGAGGATGACCCCGACCACAGGAGGCACGACGAGTAGAAAGAAAGCCCAGGCCCAATCAAACACAAAATAGCCTGCCAGTGACGCGGCAATGAACAGCATGGTCATGAAGGGCCATAGGTGTGTAAACGTGTGGACGCGCTTGTGAAGTACGTCTCTTGAAGCTTCAAACGTTTCTTCGGCTTCTTTTTTCTCCCCTTCAAGGACTTGGATTCGTGCGTCACTTTCCTTTTGTTTTTGTCTCAGGTTTTCAAGTCGTTCATAGTCGTCTTTGATTTGATTAAACGGCGTTTTTTCCACACCACTCTCAAGCCCCTCAAGGCGGGTCTCGACGCTTTCAAGCTTGGAGAGCTTGTCGAATAAATCGTCTTTAAGGGGGGCGAGTCTGTCAAAGGCTTCAGGGTGGGCCTGCGTGAGTTCAACCAGGCTCTTTACTGTAAGCTCAGGCGCGTTAGCGGACGCTTCCAGGGTCTTTTGCAAGGCACTGAGCTTGGCTTCAATGCTTTGATAGGTTGTGAGGCGTTTCGTATTTTCAAGCGCTTTAAGTGATTTTTCCAAGGAGCTTTTCTCGCTTTTCAAATGGGCATCCTCTTCGCGGAGGGCATCGAGGCGTTGTTTCTCTTCAAGGGTTTCTTCGTGGATGGTTTTGGCCTGGTCGAGTTCACGGTTGATCTCATCGAGTTTGTTCAAGGCCTGTGCGTAGGGGCGGGTACGGGCACGCTCAGTGCCGATGGACGCGATTCTCTTATCCAGAGTCTCGATGGCGCGACTCATGGAGAGGGTTTCACTTTGTGTCTCTTTCGTATTTTGCAGGCGTCTCAGGAGTTCACTGCCCGCTTCTTCATTCGTTTCAGCACTCAATTGAGCAATTGAAAGGGTGTTTTTAAAAAGCGTATGGGGCATATCGAGAAACTTGGCAAGGTCGATTTCCCTGCGTACGGGGTGCGTTGGGAAGTCTTCTGTCAGGTCTTTGCCTGTCAATGCGTTGTAAAGTTTCACAAACCCTTTTTTCTTGTCGAAGTTGCGTTCAATGCGGTAGCGGGTGCCCCCTTTTATGAACGTAAGGCTCCCCTGGTAAGCGGTGGTATCTCTTGGGGCATACTTCGCGTGCTCAGGCAAGAAACTTCTTTTTTTCTTGGTGCCATCTATAAACCCATAAAACATGCCTTCAATGAAGGCGTGCAAAGTGGATTTTCCTGCTTCATTGAGGCCATATATGACATTCAGGCCTTCACTCAGATCAAGGTCAAAGTGTCTGAACTTGCCAAAGCCCTGGATGGAGAGATTGAGGAGCTTCATGATGGGTCCCTCCTTGTGCCAAGCAAGGCTCTCAGTGCCACGTCAAGGGCAGCTTCATCTTCTTGGGTCTTGTTTTCTTCCTTGTCGTAGTTCGCAATGAGTTTGCCGATTGCGTCATCCTTGTGAATGTCTTTGAGCGCTTCAAGAGACACGGCGTCCTCGGTTTCATCCTTGAACTCCACATAATAGACATCCTCTTCAAGCGACGCTTTCAACCACGTAACATCCAGTGTGAGTTCCTTGTGTTTTTCGCCTCTTAAATACACACGGTTAAAGTCGGCTTTACTGTCTTTTTCCTTGATGCTTCGTCTGATTTTTGACAAAACACTGTCTTTTACGTCGTGTTCATCCAATGCAATCTCATGCAGGATGAACCCACGGGCATTGAAAGGTTTGAATGTCAGGTTCAAGTTGCCATCTTCAAGTGTGCCTTCAATAAAGCCATGCACCCCGGTTTCAGAGAAATCAAGAGGCTCCAGGTTCCCTGAATAGGCAATATGTTTCTTCAAGAAGGCGTGTTTGTGAATATGACCGAGGCCGATGTAGTCAAAGCCCGTATTCTCAAGGGTCTTCACACTCGCGAGGTAATGGGCATCCTTGGAATTTTCCACATCGCC
>JAGYML010000075.1 GCA_018400615.1 bacterium
CTAATCTATCAGTATTTGGATCTTCCGGTCTATTCAAGTCAGATTTCCTTTACCGGTTTATCCAATGACTCACAGGGTGAAGCGTATTTTCTGGATGTGATCCATGGAGGCCGTTCTTATGCGATTGGTAATTATGATTATTTCATGGTTGGCAGTGAAAACATCAACACATACGTTGAAATGGCTTACCATAATCAAGATTTGGACATTGAAGAAAATCAATTTGCTACATATATAGAAGGGCTTTATACACAAAATGATTTGAGTAGAAGTCTATTGAAACGAAGTGCGGAAAATCTTAATATAGATTGGAAAGAGGACTGACAAAAAAATTTCAACAAAGTTCTTAATGCCATTTAAAGACTTCATTTTTGCTTGCGAGGAGGGCTTTTATGCTTGATACAGGGCTTACAAGGAAACTGATGGCTTGTCTTTTGTTCGCTGGAGTGCTTTTGGTGATAGTCGGGTGTGGTGATTCGTCACAGAATAATGAAGATGATCCACAACCTGAGAGTGTAAAGCCTGGGTATGGAATTGATGACAGTATTTCACATTTTGAACAGCTTCAAAGTCAGGGAAAGACCTATGACGCATCATCCGTAACCTTTGACGAGACTGATGAAGCGCTCGATTATAGCGATGAAGACCGAACGGTCGCTGATACATCTGATCTGAGTCCTGAGGATGCCATAGACATCCCTTCAGAGGGTATCAAGAAGCAACTCGCTTCGTTTTACTCAATTGAAGCCCCAATAACCTTTGGGGATGTTCGGACAATTGAAAATTTAAATCTGACGGCGATGGATTTGAAAAGCATTGCCGGGATTGAATATTTTGTTGGTTTGAAAAGCTTGGCAGTAGGTTCAAATAAGGCGCTGACATCGATTAAGGGTGTGGAAACTCTAAACGATTTGGAAAGGCTTAATATAGCGCACACTTCGGTTAAGAACATTGAGTATGTCAATTCTTCACTTGAAGAGCTTTACGCTTACAATACCCTCTTGGACCTTGATGAATCAGATCTTACCACGATTCTTGATATTTACCGTGGTTTGAATCTTTTGGATGTCTCAAATACCCGTCTTCAACTTGATCGCTCAATGGTAAGCCACTGGGAAAGCATAACAGACCCGAGGTACGTCGTGTTAAAAGTCGATTACAAACAACTTGACTATGAAAGTATCGGGTTTGAAACTTTCTGGGAAATCGAAGGGTTTGGAGTACGTTGGCAACACGACAAAATTGAAGTACAAGTGCCCTTTAGTGAAAACACCAATCTGGAGATGGGGCCTGTAGTCAGTCGCTTTGTCGATATAACTGACAAGACGTATAACGAAACCTTGATACAAACCTTTGAAATTCTTGAAAATGCCATAGGCGTTCAAAACGTTGATCATGACCTAGAAGAGATTATGCTCATTTACGACTATTTTCTTGAAAACATGACCCATTCGGAAAGTGGATCCATGTCGGTTTTGGATGCGTACAATCAGGAGACTGTCACAAAAACAACCGCTTTGGAAGCCATGTCGCTTTTCTATCAGTATAGGGACCTTCCGGTGTTTTCAATACGGTATCGTTGGCAGGATTTTGATGATGAAAATGCGAATGCGGTCAATACATTGAATGCAGTATACGAAGATAGGGTTTACGCGCTTGGTAGCTATGAGTATTTCATGGTTGGCAGCGAAAACGCTGAAAATCATATGAAAGACGTATTCAATGGACAGAGCAACAGTCCCTTTGGGCCAAGCTTGAATGAACTCTCCAAACGGTATTCAGGTCATGATTTCAGCAGAAGTGTTTTGAAAAACCATGCTGAAAATATAAATATAGAGTTGAAATTCGACTAGGTGCAAAAACAAGAGCGTATGGATTTTTCCATACGCTCTTGTTTTTTATTTGAGGGCGTTCATTGATACCTTGATTTTTGTGGCGACGAGGTCCACTGCGATGTCGTGTTTGTGGTCATTGGGGATGATGACATCCGCATGGCGTTTCGTTGGTCTTATATAGGTATGAAACATGGGCTTGACGGTACTGAGGTATTGGTCGATGACGCTTTGCATGGTCCTTCCGCGTTCGTTGATATCACGGGTAAGGCGTCTGATGAAGCGTGTATCGTCGTCGAGTTCCACGAAAATATTCATGTTTGAAAGGTTTCTGATTCTTTTGTCGTGAAGAATCAAAATGCCTTCAACAATGATGATGGGTTTGGGGTGGATGGTTTCGAGTTCGTCACTGCGCGTGTTTCTTACAAAATCATAGATGGGTTTTTGAATGGAATTCCCCGCCAGCAGTTCTTTGAGATGCTCAAATAGAAGGTCATTGTCAAGGGACTTCGGATGGTCATAGTTGATGTTTTTTCTTTCTTCCATGGTCAGATGGTCCTGGTTGTGGTAGTAATCATCGTGGTTGATCTTGATGACGTTGTCTTCCTTGGTATGTTTCAGAATTTCTCGAACAACAGTGGTTTTTCCGGATGCCGAGCCTCCGGATACTAAAAAAAGTAGTGGTTTCATACATCGCTCCTCTCACGTTTTCATAAATAGTATAAGGGATAAAAACAGTTTGTAAAGACTTAGGTGAAAACAGATGAAATGAAACTGGGTTTCGTGATTTTTCGAAGTAGAAGTATAAATAAAGACGATGATAATTAAAAAATTGTGATTCCAAT
Organism: bacterium; assembly: GCA_018400615.1. Classification (GTDB taxonomy): domain Bacteria; phylum Bacillota_I; class Bacilli_A; order Izemoplasmatales; family Izemoplasmataceae; genus M55B118. Next base: position 2,678 of record JAGYML010000075.1, read on the forward strand.
AGCTTATTTCGTGTGGCACGACCTAGAATTGACAAAAAAGCCATTGATTGGGGTGTGAGTCTATAGTATTATTTATTATAAAGAGCAATAACAATATGCATGTGCACCAAGAAACTCAATAAAAAATATACTAGCGAGAAAGGATAACCGTATGATGTCGAGAAGATTAAACAGGATTTATATGCTTGCATTTGTCTTTTTTTCACTGTTTACACTCATGGCGTGTGAAGACGCTTTTTCAAACGCGTCTTCAACGCTTTCTTTTGAGCTCAACAATGGAACCCTTGAAACGTCTCAAGAGAAAGTGGAAGCTCAGCCGGGGGAATCTGTCGAGTTGCCTACCCCTTCAAAAGAGGGCCATACCTTTGAAGGGTGGTACCAGGATGAAGC
>JAGYML010000076.1 GCA_018400615.1 bacterium
TGTTTTCGATGGTTGAATCAGCCAACTCAATTTTATGCGTTTTTGATGAAAACGGTGTACCCGGTTCATTAAACGCAATATGTGCATTCACACCAATACCAAGTAAAATAATGTCCAGTCCACCAGCTTCATTGATTAACGCATCATACTTACCATAGTGAGATTCTGTATCATAATAGGGGAAATGATACTGTGAAGGCTTTATTTCAAGAGGGTCAAAGAAATGCTGATGCATAAACGCTTCAAAACTAGAATCATCTTCAATGGATTGATTATAGTATCGATCTAAATTAAATGTTGATATCTTTGATACATCAATTTTTTCTTTTTTTATGCGATCCACACACGTTTTGTAGAAGTTAATGTATGTACTACCAGTGGCTAGACCCAAGTTTACATGAGGGTTTTTAGCGATAATATCGGCTACTTTATTTGCGAGTAAAACGTCTATTTCATGGGGTTTATTGAGCCTATTAACATCCATTTTTTAATCCTTTCATGTGGTATAGACCAATTATAAATGGTATCAGTAAATTTTGTCAAGTTTTAATTTTTTTTACAAATTTATATACAAATTACAAGTTTTCTTTGACTAAAAGCGGTTTCACACATATAATTAGGTCATAATGGTATAGACCAAAAGGAGGTGACATATGGGTGAACCGATAAAACATGAGCATATTCACATCACAGATTCGGCAGATAGTTATGAAGATGCCATCACGTTAGCCGCTTCTCCTTTAATTAAAGATAGCTATATTAATGAAGAATACGTGCAAGACATCCTTGATAGCATTGAAAAGAATGGGCCTTACATCGTGGTCGCGGATTATGTGGCATTACCCCATGCCCAACCATCCGACAAAGTTCTCAAGAATGGCTTATCACTTTTACTGCTTGAAAAACCTGTCGATCTTAGAGGCAACCCAATTCATGTGTTTATCGTTCTCGCTGCAAAAGATTCAACCGCACATTTAGCATCCTTACAGAGCTTAGCGATATTTCTAATGGAAAAAGAAAATATCGATGCGCTCATCGGAGCCAAAACGGTTCCGGGTATTCAAAAAGTGCTTGAAGAAAGGTGGCAGACATCATGAAAATACTCGCGGTATGTGGGTTCGGAGTGGGCTCATCCCTCATCTTAAAGATGACCATTGATAAAGTCTTGAAAGACATTGGTAAAGATGCCGATGTCGTCAATACAGATATTTCCGATGCAAGAAGTTATCAAGCGGATGCGATATTCACTTCACCCGATTTTGTGGAATCACTAGAAGGCAGCGTCAAAGCAGCCTTGTATCCTGTAAAAAGATACTCAGATAAAGAAGAAGTTAAAGAACAACTACTCAAAGCCTTTGCGGCTAACGAATAAAAAGGAGTAATTTATGGATTTTCTATTAAGCGTTGTTGATGCAATTATTGGTTTTTTTAGAACCCCACCATTTCTATTAGGTTTCATTGCTGTTGTGGGTCTTGCTTTACAGAAAAAACCAATCGATAAGATCCTAAGGGGAGGATTTTTAGCTGCGTTTGGGATGTTTATCATTCAATTTGGGGTGGACGTTTTAGTCGGCTCCATCTTACCGCTCAACGTCCTATATCAAGGACTATACGGAACCACCGATGCCTTACCAGGACTCGGTGAAGCGGCGTATACCGCCGAATACGGATCGGTCATTGGCCTCGCCATGGTCACCGGATTTGTCATTCACTTATTGATTGCCCGGTTTACGAAAGTTAAAACCATTTTCTTAACCGGCCACTTCTTATGGTGGATGCCATTCATCTTTGTCGCCGTTGCCGTCGGTGCAGGATTTGCCGCAGACTGGGCCCTCATTTTATGGGGTGGTGTCTTAAGTGCCCTATATTGGTCATTTATGCCTTATCTGTTAAGACCGTTCGTGCGTGATGTCATCGGCGATGACTCATTCACACTCGGACACCCTTCAGGGTTCTTAGCCTTACTCTCAGGAACCGTCGCACGATACGTTGGGAATAAAGAAAAATCGACCGAAGATCTTAATCTTCCAAAAGGATTATCCTTCTTCCGTGAAGTATCCATTACAGGATCGCTTGTGATCTTTATTACCTTCATCGTCAGTGGATTACTAATTGGTGATTTCGGTACTGAAGAAAGCTTAGTAACGTATTCCTTGACTCAAGGGTTACAATTTGGGGTCGGGCTCATCATCCTCTTACAAGGGGTCAGAATGCTCGTCAACGAAATAGTTCCGGCCTTTGAAGGGATTTCACAAAAACTCATTCCGGATGCGCAACCTGCGTATGACTGCCCATTGCTTTTCAACTATAAACCCAATGCCTTACTGATTGGTTTTGTGGTTGCGATGGTCGTCTCTACCGCGCTTATAATTGTCTCCAATGCCTTTAACATTTTTGGCGTCTTACTCATTCCACTGATCATCACCAGTTTCTTTGAATGTGGAACGGCCGCCATCATTGCCGAAGGTCAAGGGGGCTTACGTGGTGCGGTCATTGGGACTGCAGTTGCAGCCACTGCCATGGTTGTCGTCTTAGGACTCTCACTTTCCTTCTACCAAGCCACGATTCAAGACTGGATGCTCATCTTTGGTGGAAATGACATGAGTCTTTGGGGCATCGTCACCGGCCTTATTGCTAACTTATTCGGAGGACTATTCTAATCCCCCGTGTCTAAACACATCGATTACATTACCCACCTACAAGCACTTTTAGATACCGTAAAAAAAGAAGAAAAAAAAGCCATTGAAGACGCCGCAGAACTTATGGTAGAGGCCATTCAAACCAAACACAATATCTTTGTGTTTGGGGCCTCCCATGCGGGTATTATTTCCGATGAACTCTTCTACCGGGCCGGAGGGCTTGCCCTCATTAATCCTGTGGATGCCAAAGAGTTAGAACTCTCCAACCGGCCCGTCACCATGACTTCACAGATGGAACGTTTGGATGGGTACGGC
>JAGYML010000077.1 GCA_018400615.1 bacterium
CATTGACCTTGTCAATAACGATTAGATTTGGAACATCACCTGAAACGTATACCCCTCTCAATGGTTTGGTCGATAAGGGCGTTTTGAAAAATGGATGCTTACGTTCAAGTTGAAAATACTCTATCAGGGTATCAAGTGTTTTGTCTTTGGACCCATCGTTCACTACAACGACTTCGTATTGAGGATATTTCAGATTCAACAGACTTGTTACACTGTCAATGATACTTAATTCTTCATTATAGGCAGGTGCTATGATTGATATACCTGGAAGCATTTTTCTTTTGAACAACTCTGAATACTTACGATTTTTATATTGATTGACCTGTCTCTTGGAATGGATGAGTGCCAAAATCAGAAGCACAATGTATATTGAATTTATAATCATGAAATAATAAATAAGAAGCTTATTGATCTCAAGCGCATAAAGTCCCAATATTCGAATGAAATCCAAATCATTTAGCGGCCAGTATTCAATTAAAAACACAATGGGAAAAACAAGAATGTTCACAGAAACCCAAAATACAATCCATCGTATTTTTTTTATCTCCAAAGGTTGCTTTTCTTTTGGTTTTTGACCGTGTTTCGCACTTTGGAGATTCAGCTTTTTCAAAACACGGGGTTTAGCATAATAGGCAAAATCCTTTTGGATTTGAGGATACTCAGAAAGATAGCTTTGGATGACTCCGATGATTTTGTCTTCCAACTTGAGATTTTCATTTTTGTTAAGAAAATCCAGCAACGGTTCTCCAAGGTTTTCATCTAACATGTATTTAAGAATGACAGTCAGTTTTTCGGATTTCAAAGTATCCAGTTTTAATAGAATATAATCTATGCGATGTGAAAGGACCTTGATTAATTTCACTTTTTTGTACGCTTCTACTTCAAAAAACTTATCAACCAGGTCGTTTAACCATTCTTTGTAGTCATAAACCATACGAGATATGGCTTGAATGCGAACATCATCCAATGGACCTTGACCCATGCTGTCCACCAGGGTAAACATGGAGATTTTTTTAGGACTTTTGGCAAGGGCCAGAATAGCATATTTTCTTACTGTATAAGATGCTTCATTCAAATGCCATGTGTCCATCAAAATCTCTGGGTGATGGTCTAACAATGACTCGAGTATTTCGTTGGTCAACTGATTTCTCTGAAAGGTATCAAACACCGCTTCATCTTCAATTTTTGCAAGCAATGAATCCAAATACAGCGCATATTCCATATTGGTATGAAAGGATGCGAATTTAACAATCACCCGATTGACTTCATAAGATGGGTGATTGAAATAGGTTTTGAGATGCGCCTCAACCTGATTATAGGCGTTGCCCATGAGTACAGCCATTCGGTTTTGATAATTCTCACTATGATGGGTCACACTGTTCATGAGGCTGGAAAAAATGGTGTCATCCAAATAGTGCATCAACACTTTTGCAATATCCAGTTTGAGTGCTTCTCGTTTTTCTTTTTCAAACCTCTTGAACAATGCTTGTACCGCGTATGTTTCATGAATCAGCGCCACAGTGGAAACCGCTCTTTGCCTTTTCATTACAGAAAATGCATTCAATTGCTTCAGATATTTTTTTTGAACCTTTTTTGGCAATAGGTCCATTATCACTCTTTTTCTGAAGCGTTCATCAAATACAACCTGCTCCTCGGCATCTATGAATGCATCAATCATAAACCGACTGGATAGCTTTGGTCTTTGGGGACCCTTTCCGTTGTACAAATCCAATATATAGTGTCTGGCCTTGACGACTTTTTCATTTCTTTTGGTGTGTCTTAGCTTCTGAAGAAGTATGAGCACAATCAAGATTCCGTCAAGCACTACAAACAGTGCCAGTAGACTTAAAATAATATTTACAGTCATAATAAGTCACTTCGCTTTTTAAGTCTTTTAACCAATCCGATAAGCTCCTCGGTGATAATAGGTTTTTTCAAAACGAAATCAACATTAAGGGAATTGCATCGTTTTATGATTTCCGTATTCTTGTGATGGGATGCTATGATAAAAGGAATCGATTGAAAGGTATGTGATTCATTTAACCATCGTTTGAATTGTAAACCATCCAGTTTGGAAAGATTGATTTCCGAAATGATGGTGTCAATAGGGGTTGATTTTACGACTTCGAAAGCTTCATAGATATCTTTTGCTAGTATCACTTCATAATGGAGCCTGTTGAATATAAGTACAAGAAGATTTTGCATGGTTTCATCTTCATCAATAACGAGAATATACCCCTCTTTATAAGAACTTTCAGCATTTTTTGAATCCAGAATCAAATTAAAATCTTTCGACTGTGCTCTTTCCAGTTTGGCACGGCTTTCATTAATTAAAGAATTTGCAGAATCAAGTCCATTACGGTGATTTTCTAAATCGTCGGTAGTGGCCACATATTGAGAAACACTGATGGGTTTGATGAAAAGTTCCGAGTCTTTCACCGCATTGGAAATGGCTTTTGCGGTCTCTTTGATCTTCTTGATTGAACTGAACCCAAAATATAAAAAGAAACCGGGTCCTTTTTGTCTGAAAAGAACCGTATTTTCCGGTTTGACACGTTCTATGATATATGAAAGATTACGAATGGTTTCGTCCCCGGCATCTGAACCATATTGATGATTCAATGTGCGGAATCGGTCTACTCTAATCAAAAGCAGCCCCAGTCGCTCATCTTCAAGGTTGTATTCATCCATCTCATTCGCTAAGTGTTGTGTGAAAAAAACTTCATTGTAAAGTGACGTCAAGGGATCTCTGAGAAGTTGTTCAGATGTTTTGTTCAACTGACTGGAGAGACGATCCACCGTATCTTCCAATTTGGATTTTTCCTCACGGGCTCTCGACAAGGCTTTCTGACGCTTCATCAATTCTGATTTATAGATTAAGGGTTTATTAATATTA
>JAGYML010000078.1 GCA_018400615.1 bacterium
GATTTATGAGCCCCTAAATGAAAACAACAGTTTCACCTAAGTAATCAAAACTAAATATCTTTACAACCTAAATTCCCGGTAATTATAACGAGGGTGGCTTAACCCCTAATGCCGTATAGATTTCCTGTTGTTTTTTAGTCATTTCACCAACCATGCGACCGTGCCCTGGCGCCTCAAACAGCTCGATACTATCAATCTCGTCAAGCAAACCTTGGAGTGTCCACTGCTTGAACAGGCCGGCATCCTGCATGCCTTTCTTTACATAAGATAAATAGATCAAGGCGATAAATTGAACAAAAAGCTTGCCATTTAACGATAATTCCGAAGAAACACGCATTCTTCTAAAGCTTAAGCGATCCTTCAAATTGCCAAAACCTTTCTCCACGATATCCTTACTGCGGTAAAGAGATAGCGCTTCAAAGGGGTCCTTCACTGTATTCGAGAGTAATGCATAGTAGCCGTGCTGCTCTGCGGCTTGAGCCATTACATCTTCTCTAGGTTCAATGCGGAGACCACGTTTGGGTGTCGTCTTCACGGTGAAGTAGCGTTCATAGTCGCGCTCATGATGGGCTTTGCGCGCGTTGTGAATCAGTTCATCATGAAGCTTAGTCAAGTGCGTATTCAGTGCTACTTGATCATTAGCTGCCTTCTCCGGGTCATAAAATAGGTGAAGGTAGGCCCTACGACTTTCTTGGACCACATCGTCTTTGTATGGTCTTTTACGACTATACTCAAAACGGATGGTGCGTGTCACGCCGTAAACGCCAAACATCGTATGGAGGTTTGACCAAACAGCGAGTGTGGCTTTTTCTGCCGTGAACACCTCTTGGACAAAACGTAAGGATAGCTTCAGCCCGATAATGAAGCCTTGATGGTGTGTGAAAAGATGTTGGATGTTCTCTTGACTGTAAAATCCTCGATCAAGAAGGATACGCGTATTCTTGTAGCCCATGGCGTCAAACTCTCGGACAAGTTGCTTGACTGTCTTGACATCGGTAATGTTTCCAGGCAGTTTACGGTAGTAAAACGGTAGACCGGACTGTTCACCAAAAAGAAGTGCAAGGTTAATCTGAGGGAGCCGGTCATACTCCTTATTGCGGCCTTTCTTCACTTGGGATAACGTTTCAGAGTAACTTGAGATGGATGTGATATCAAAAGCCCAGTATTCTTGCCCCATGCGTCTTCGTCCTTGTTTGGTGAAAAACTGCATCCGTCCTTCTTCATCAATGGACTGAAAGAGTTCACTGCTTCTTTGTGAAGGGATATCAGCACCATAAGGATGCACATGGAGACGTTGCCAATGCGAGAACCGACTGAGCGCGGCTTCGGGTTCAAGAATCAGGAAATAGGCAATCGATAGAATCTGCCGATAGGTTTCGGGAAAGCATTGCTTGAGGTCGGCTTCAACCCCTGTTTGTTTGCCTATGGCATTCAGCAACGTGTAGGCGCCATAAAAGCGTCGTGTAACTTGTGTTATGGGTCTTGGTCCTCGTTTGCGAGGCGTCCTAACGGCGTCTACAGCTTTCTTCTTTGGACGCGTGGGGATGATATCGCCAGTCTTTGGATCCAATTTCCCGATCAATGTTCTCTTAGCCCGAGATTGTTGTTTATCCTTGTCCCAATGGGCTTCGTTCTCATAAACATATGTGACACCGCTTTGCTTATTCTTCTGATAAATGATTGCCATGCATATCACCTCGTTACAATTATACATTGTAACGAGGTTATTGTCTACTGTTTTTTCAAGATATTTCGCTATATTTAGACGTTATCGTGTCTATTCATCGTTATAATTGTCGGGAACTGAGGATATAAAACAGAATCGATTTAATGTTTCTTATGCAAGTGGGAACCTATTAAATGATGATGATTTATATAAACATTTTGCAAAGTTATAAGCCTATGGTAAAAGGTATTACTTCATCTAAAGGGAGTAGTCTACCTTCTTTGATAGGCTTTTTGTTTATCTTCCTGACAAATAAAAAAATAGGAGGATTCAAAGAAATGAAAGAACTAAACGAACATTTAGAAGATGTTCAAAGACAGATTAGTTACTGGTTTAACAATATTGACTTGTTATTCCAAGCATTCACCAGACGTTCTTATTCAGAAGAAAACGGTGGTGAGAACAACGAAGTATTAGAATTTGTAGGCGATAGGGTTTTAGATTTTTACGTGACCAAGATACTCATGGACAGATTTGGATATACCAAATCAAACCTAGATGATTTTGATCCTGAAGAAGACGATGATGAGTTTGTTGTAGACACTTACACAAATGAAGGAAGTCTTTCCGTCATTAAGAAAAAACTGGTGAACAAGAAGATGCTTGCACATCGAATTGAAAAACTAGGGTTTAAGGAGTATCTCTTCATGGGGAAGGGAGATATTCAACAGCACAAGGAAAATGAGGATTCAGTTAAAGAGGATTTATTTGAAGCCATCTTAGGTGCCATCGCAATCGACTCTGAATGGAACCCAGATGAACTAGAAAACTCAGTCAACTTCATGTTGAACATGGATCACTTCTTAACAAACGGTTTAACAGAAGAAAATGACTATGTTGGTCTTGTGCAGCAGTGGAATCAAAAAGAAAATGGTGAAGTTCCTGAATATGAATTTGAAGAGCTTTACAATGGTGGTTTCAGAGCTCATCTTGTTCTAGACACAAAAAGAGGACCACTTCGGTATCATGCGGAAGGAGATAACAAATCAGAAGCAAGAGCGAATGTAGCCGAGTATGCCTACAACGACCTTGATGAACATGATGAGTTGTTTACGATTAAAGATGAACTACCAGAAGAGTTGACACTTGATAATGCGATCAACACCCTACAAGAGTTAGCGCAAAAAGGTTATGTTTCTGTACCTGAATACTACTTACCAGATGAGCA
>JAGYML010000079.1 GCA_018400615.1 bacterium
GAAAAACATCCGATTGATTACACCATGTACCTATAAGAAATGCCAGGAAGCTTGAAAACCTTCCTGGCATTTTTCTATTCAATCACCGGATATTAAATCCTGACTTATTGAGAGGTTATGTGCCTTCGAAACAAACCTGTAAGAATCAAGCCTGAAACACTTAACGCGAAAAACATCCAGAAAACGGCTTGGTAACTGTCAAAGGCGTCCACCAGCACACCACTTATAAAGACACCAAGCAAGGCACTGATGCCATACGCACTGAATAGGACACCATAGTTTCTTGAATACGCCTCTTTTCCGAAGAGGTTGGAAGTGGCCACGGGCGCGATCGCAAGCCAGCCTCCAAGGTTCAACCAGAGAATGGAAAAGCTTATTATGAACACAAAAACACTTTCAGGAAAAGCCAACACAAGTCCTGTGCCAAACACAAGTGTTCCAAAGGACAAGGTCATCGTCGTGGAAGTGGAAAAGCGGTCTGAAAGCCCTCCGTATAGGACCCGTCCCAGGCCGTTGAACACCGCAAATAGCGAGACGAAAAAGGCGGCCTCTTCCAAAGTGTAGCCATGGACGGTGTATATGTAAGACGAACTGAATCCAATCACGCTGAGTCCGATGAACGTGCCTATGAAGAAAAGTCCGTAAAGCATCCAGTAAGACTTCTTTTTCAAAAGACTTGCAAGCGTCATTTCAAAATGAATGTCGGGATTCCTGGAGTGCCTGTAAAACAGCGACAAGGCTAAAAGCACTACGAGTGTGCTTGCACTCATGGTTAAAAACGTCATGTGAATTCCAAGAGATTCCACCAGTGTCTGCATCAAGGGAGCGGTTATGAAAGGACTGAGACCAAAGCCGAGAAGGACCAGCCCGAGGTAAAGTCCCTTTTTATTGGGAAAGCGGTTGGTAATGACTGTCAAGGGTATGCCGTAGATAAGTCCGATACCCGTCCCGATAAGCACGCCGTAGCCAAGTGACAATACAAGGAAACTCTTACCAAGATAAGCCACAAGCCATCCAGACGCAATGAATAATGATCCGTACACCATCACTTTGAAATGAGGGGTCTTCTCCATGATTTTCCCACTTATTCCCATGAACAATGCATAGAAAAAAAGACTCAGCATATAAGGTATGCCACTTAAAGCACTCGATACATCATAGTAACGCTCGATGGGAACCCTGAAGACTGAGTAACTGTATACACTCCCCATTACCAGCATCATGAGGATACCTGATATCACTATTTTTCCATCTGTCTTGATCCATTTCATACAATCACCGTATTTCATTTGAATGTCAAAGCATATGGAATAGATTATCAGTAAATGCATTCAAAGTCAAATGAAATCACAGGTTGTTTTTTGCATAAAACATATGTCCAGGACACGAGTGGACTTAATAAAAATCATGTTACCCAAGAAGCTTGTTCGTGGCGTTTAACATGGTCGCAAACACTTCATCATAATCATCTTCCAATTCATGGACATATGTTGGCATATTGAGAGAATCGAGAATATCGATTTCGGCTTCCTGACGATCCTTGAAATAGCTGAAAACACCTTCCTGACCAACATAACCAAGAACTTTGCCAAACGGCTGGTCTTTCAAGTGTTTTACCATCAAATCAATCCAGTCGCTGTATTTTTTAGGATCCGGACTGCGTCTTTGTTCGATGATCTTGTTCAAGACGCCATCGACATCCGACTGTTTTACATAATGGACTATGGGATTGAGTGGTTGAATGGTGTCCATGAGGTCTTTGAAATACTCAACTTTTTCAGTCAAATTCAGATTGTATTTGAGTATTAGCTCGTTAATATGATTTTGCAAGAAGACACACTCAAAAATGTACATAGTATCTTTGTCCGCTTCTTTACTGAACGCTTTCCACAAATTGATGTGGGCATTCTTGAAAGTCAGTAAATCATTGGTGGTGTAAATCTCATAGCGTGCAAAATCATCATATACTTCCTGATTCGCCTTATCTCTGTCGAGCTTGATGAAAGGCACAATCATATGAGTGCCTTTTCTTTTGGAGATGGCCTCTATTGAAGATTTCAACTGAGGGTATTTCTGCTTGAATGCTTCGTATGTATTCAAGTCCATGACAGAACACCATGCAAGATCTATGGGATGAAGTTCGCCCTCGTTGAAGACCTTGGCATTCATGCCTTTTTCCTTCAATGCATTACAAAGTTTTTTAGCGAAGGTGGTCTTTCCACTTCCCGGCAATCCTTCGATGAAGATTACATTGTGTTTCATGATATCGCTCCTTGTAATAAGTTATTCCATAAAAATCTATTTAAACCATTGCCTTTGTGCTATACTTATACCATCTTAATTATAACACTATTTATAAATGACAAGGAGGCTTTATGAAAAAAGTCATTATTGTTTTTGCGGCTTGGCTAATAGCCAATGTGACACTGTATCTCTTTTTTATTGAATCGGCTTACAAGATATCATGGGGATTGTTCTTTACATGGCTCGTTCTTTCTCTGATCAATCTGGTCTTTATGCTTTTGACATCTTTGCTGTGGGCATTGATGTTGATTGTAAGAAGAGACACAAAATTGAGGAAACGAATTGCAAAATCTGCATTTTCCTTCGTTGTCTTGGTTTCACTCATGTTGTTGCAAATTGTAGCGAGTGAACAGTTTGTCTATTTACCCGGTGACAATTCCATGAATGACATCAAGGCAGTGGAAATCAATGGAACCACTCAATATATCACGGTTCGCATGACTGATGAGACAAATCCAGTAATCCTGTTTTTAGCGGGCGGTCCTGGGGGTTCTCAAGTGCAGGCGACTAGAGAACATTTCGGTTTGCTTGAGGAGCATTTTACCATTATTAACTGGGAA
>JAGYML010000008.1 GCA_018400615.1 bacterium
CTTCTTGTGGTATACAAAGGGTTTGAAACGGCCATTGTCTTGCTTGGAGATTACGGCGTCTTGCCGCTTAAAGGATTTATTCAAGGAGGTATGCTGCGCATAGTGTACCTTGCGCTTTTCGTCTATCTCATGCAGGCAAAAACGAAAAGCCATCTGATAAAAAGAAGTGGGATACTTACGGCTTATCTCTTCATCGTGATTGTGCTTACCTCTTTTTCTCCGTTTAAGACCCTCACCATGTACGCAGTTGATGGGGACAGTTTTCTCATCGAGGACAGGTTCAACCGCTGCAATGTCTTAATCGATACGGGCAATTATGATGATTATGACACGCTCATAGGTGCACTCAAGCGTAAAAACATACGAACCCTTGATTACGTGTTCATCTCTCACGAACACAGTGATCATTACGGCGAATACCACGACGTGCATGAAAGCTTCAATGTAAAAAACACTATCAGTGAAACGAACGCGCACCTTTACGAGGGAGAACCCATTAAGTGTGGCAGTTTTTCATTTTATCTCTTTCCTCTTGAATACGACCATGGAAATGTCAACAACCGATCACTCGTCCTTTATGTGGACATGGGGCACAAGACCCTGCTTTTTACTGGCGACATCGAACACGCAAGAGAAAAGACGTTCATGGACGCCTATAAACACCTGCCTCCAGTTGATATATTAAAAGCGCCCCACCACGGCTCAGCAACTTCAAGCAGCGAGGCATTCCTCGACTTGGTGGACGCGCATGAAGTGCTTATTCCCGCGCATCCTGACAATACATATGGCCATCCCGGAAAAGACGCCATTGAACGCTTCCAAAAACGGTCCATGATTCTGCACAGAACGGACCAGGAAGGGACCATTGTTTTTAGAGAATTTATGGAAAAATGGTTCAAAAAGACTGCCCTTGAACCTTAGGAATATGCTATAATGGGCTCGGGAGTGATTGCATGGATGAGAAAGTACTGATCTTCTACGGAGAAGACACCTTCTACATGAACAACAAGATAAGACAAACCGTAAAAAAACACGATGTCGACAACTACAACCTTACAACCTACGATATGGAAGAGACTCAGTTAAGCGATGCGATCAACGATGCCAAGACCATTCCTTTTTTAAGCGAAAAGAAAATTGTCATCTGCAAAAACGCGAAGTTCCTCTGTCCGAAGCCACCCAAGAACATGCCTTCGCACAGTCTTGATTATCTGAAGGAATACTTGGAAAACCCAACTGATGAATCCCTGCTCATCATAAGCGCACCGTGTGCGAAACTCGATCAGAGACTCAAAATCGTGAAGACCTTGAAAGAAAAGGCCACCCTTACCGAGTGTCGCCTTAAAGGACCGCAAGACCTCAAGAACTGGGCGAGACGCCAAATCGCACAATCCGGGCTTTCAATTGACAGTGACGCACTCGATGAATTCATGAAACGTGTAAGCCACAGTACCGAATTCGCTTTCCTGGAAATGCGCAAGCTTTTGCTTTACGCTGAAGGAGAGAAAAACATCGACCGTGCCATGATCGAAATGGTCATCACAAAAAATATCGAAGACAATGTCTTCGATATCACGAAAGCGATTCTTGATAGAAACCATGAGCATGCGCTCAGGGTTTATCAGGATCTCATCACCTACCGTGAGGACCCTCTTAAGATACTCGGCATCATCGTCTCCAAATATAGAGAAATGGCGCATGTGAAAAAACTTCTTGAAAAAGGCTACAGTCAAGACGACGTGCAAAGACACTACAACGTCAAAAGCGGACGCGCCTATTTCATGGTTCAAAACGCCAAATCCGTTCCCATGGATACCATCGAAGAACACCTGATTCATCTCGAGCGCCTGGATAAAGCCATCAAGACCGGAAGAATCGACAAGAAGATGGCGATTGAACTTTTCATCCTCAATACGTAAATAAAAAAAGTCTATTCAGTCGAATAGACTCAAACTGGAAGCACTTCACAAGAAGTGCTTTTTTATAGGCTGTTGACGAGTTTGGATAGACGGGATTTTTTACGTGCAATGTTGTTTTTATGGAAAAGTCCTTTAGCGAGCGCTTTGTCAAGCTTCTTGTACACAAGAGAAAGGCTTTGTTCAGCCGCTTCTTTGTCGCCTGATTCTACGTTTGCTTCAACCATTTTAACTGCTTTTTTGATTGAACCTTTGAACATGCGGTTTTTGTTACGACGTTTGTCGTCTTGTAAAACACGTTTTTTCTGTTGTTTGATATTTGCCATTATTTCACCTCCGTCTCATAAGCGTGTTTATTCTACCAAATAGCAAACTAAAAAGCAATAGAGAAGTCCTGGTCTGAGCACTAATTTTTTTGAAATTCATGGTCTGGTGGTTCATACTTCAAAAAATGGCCTTCGGGTTAAAAGTATGAAACTCGTTGAGATTATAAGGTGTTTGCTTTAAAATGGGATTTAAGTATTAGAAAGGGATGTGACACCATGAAACCCATGATGTATTATGAAATCGATTTTTCGTTCATGAAAGACGATGCGTTTTTGAACCGATTCATTGAATACTATGTTGAGACACAGGATTCAACCTTGAAAGACACTCTTAAAGCAATGGGGCTTCCCTATACCACCTATGCTTATGCGAGGAAAAACGGTATCGTGAACTCTAAAAAAGTAACAGAGGCTTTCAGTGCCTACTTTGGTATGGACCTCACCATTGATGAAACCCTTTATGACGAACTGAGAACCCTCGTCTATAAAGCGATTACGGAGTCCTATTTCGTGAAAGTCCAGAACCTGAGAGTGGTTCAGGAAGATCTTAAAGCTTATAAGAACAAGGTGAAAGACACCCCGCTTTATTTTCTTTATGCCCTCGCCTATCTTTCCGCCTTTGATCATTTCAACGCCGACCAGTTTTTTAATGAAATGGAAGAAGAAGTCCTCAATTTTCTGGAATACATGACGCCCGTGATGAGTTATGACGTCCTTTATTTTTACACATTCTCTAAAACCGAATACTTCTTTTATGCCGACAAGGATGAAGAAGCCATTGGTCTCATCGAAGAGTATGAACGTCTGGACCCTTATGTCAATGAGCGGCTTAAGACCATGGGGTATTTCGATCTCTTCACCCTCTATGCACTTAAAAAACAGTATGCACGCTGTCTTAATTATATCGAAAAATGTGAAGCGCTCTGTTTTAAATACTATAACCCGGAACGCTTGAAAGGCATCCGCCAAAACAAGACGGCGATTCTCTTCCACCACGAAAGCTATGAAGAAGCCCTTGCGAATGCGAGAGGCGATCTTTTGTTCATCTACCGCAACGATTTGCAGGAGAACCGCATGTTTTTCAAAATTCTCATGGTCGTCATCATTTCTTCACTCATCAAGCTTGGACGATATGAAGAGGCTGTTTTGGAAAGCGAGAAGTTCTTTGATTATGAACTTGAGGATTATTATGGGCAGGCGCTTTTGTTTAAAAAGCTAAGCTATTACAAGATGCATGACGAAGAAGGGCTTCAAGCGACACAAGAGAGAAGAAAGGCCCTGGAAGCAAATGGCCACGAATTTCCAAAGCGTTACTACGCACTCTCGGATCTCATCGATGTCATCCACAAACGCAAGAAGCAAGCCATGAAAACCTTCGGTGAAAGACTCAAACCCTACACAAAGGAGCAGGTTTATCACTACAACCGGATTGCGGTCTTTCTAAAAGACGAATACGAAGCCTATCTCAAGGAGACCGGTCACTTTATCGAAGTGCTAGATATGTAGTTTTGAAGGGCTTTTATTCAAATACAAAAGTCCCCTTGACTGATTGATGAATAAAAAACGCAAGGAACTGTGTGTTAAGGCATAAAATTTGTTATAATGGCTACGAGGTGTTAACTATGGCCGAATTGAAAATAGGCGCAAACAACCTTTTCGAGGTTGTGAAAAACGAAAAAGATCACTATATTTTAAAACATGCAGAAGCGACACTCCCCCTTCCAAAAGACGAAGCGGACACGTCCATCAATGTTGGACAAAGAGTCGAAGCCTTTGTATATATCAACCATCAAAAAGGACTCATGGCCACCATGATTGAGCCGAAAATCGACTTGTTCAGAGCTGATTTTGTAAAAGTCGTCGAGAAGAAAGACAAACTCGGCGTTTTTGTCGATATCGGACTTAAAAAAGACATGCTGGTCTCAAGTGACGATTTGCCGCCACTTAAGAATCAGTGGCCTGAAATCGGCGATCACATGCTTTGCTATCTCAAGGTAAGCCGCAACCAGATGACCGCAAGACCCGTGGACAGATTCCGCGTACAACAGTACCTCCAGCCGGAAAGAGAACTCGAAAAAGGCGATACGCTCAAAGCCTACGTCTACAGCATCGCTGATGAAGGCCTCGTCATATTCACAGAAGAAGGCCACGAGATATTCGTCTATCACAAGAACACACGCAGTGAAAGACGCGTGGGTGAAACCGTCGAAGCCACCATCATCATGAAAAAGGATGCCATCCATTATAACGGCACCCTCATTGCCCAAAAGGAAACCCAGATTGAAAAAGACAGTGCTGTCATTCTTGAATATTTGAAAGAAAACGGCTCAGTCGAATTGGGCGACAAATCAGACCCGGGTGCCATCTTCGAAACCTTCCACATGAGCAAGGCCGCCTTCAAAAGAGCCCTTGGTCATCTTTACAAACAAGGCATCGTCACACTTGAAAAAACACGTACAACGCTTAAAGAGGAGCATCAGAATGGGTAGAAAATTCGAAGTCAGAAAAGCGGCCATGGCCAAGACCATGATTCAAAAAAGCAAGGTCTACTCGCGCTACGGGCGTGAAATCTATGTCTGCGCCAAAAAAGGCGGAGGCAATATAGAAAGCAACCTTGAACTCAAACACTTGATTGAACGGGCTAAAAAAGACGAAGTCCCTACAGACATCATTGACAGAAACATCAAGAAGGCTGAAAACCAGGACGCAACCGACTTTTTCCCAGCACGCTACGAAGGCTTTGGGCCTGGAGGCTCTGCGGTCATCGTCGATACGCTTACAGACAACTTAAACAGAACCGTCAGTGAAGTGAGAAACTGCTTTACCAAGACCGACTCCAAACTCGGCGTCGACGGCTCTGTATCCCACATGTATGACCATCTATCGAAAATATTCGTCACAGGCAGTGACGAAGACACCGTCCTTGAAACCCTGCTTGAAGCGGAACTTGACGTCAAAGACATTGAAGACGATGAAGACATGATCATAATCACCGCAGATGGCTATGCCATCAACGACGTGGAACAGGCCCTTGAAAAGGAAGACATCCACATCGAACGCTCGGAAAAAGGCTGGTATCCGCAAAATACGCTTGAACTGGAAGGCGAAGCCTTGGAACAGTTCAAGAAGTTCATGGACCTCATCAACGAAGTTGAAGATGTCCAAGCGGTTTATCACAACGTAGACAATATTTAGAACGAAGGCTAAGCATGAAAAAATCCATCATCATCCTATTGAGTTACTATCTCCTTCAGGGGATCATCCATAATCTCGGACACCCGATTACCCCTTCCTACGTTGACGAACTGAACATAGAAAAATATATGTTCGGTTTTTTCTTTGCGGGGATGAGCTTTGGTCAGGTGCTTGGGGCACCTTTTTGGGGCCTGCTTGGTGACAAGCGGGGTAAACGGACCCTCATCGTCCTGGGGCTTGTCATCTACAGTGTAGGGCAAGTCCTTTTCGCCGTCTTCACAAACCCGGTCCTTTTGGTGTTTGCGAGAATCTTGGCTGGATTCGGTGTATCCGCGCACATCACGCTCGTGCTTTCGCATCTCATTGCGAAGTCGCCTGACAAGGACAGGACGAAGTTCATCGCCTGGAGTGCGGCCCTTTTCGCAGTCGGTACGACCTTTGGCTATCAGATCGGTGGCATGTTAAGTGAATACATGATCAGGGAAGTCTTCTTCGTACAAGCCGCGGTCAATATCGTTTTGGCGCTTTTCATCGCCTTCACCATTGGCAACGACGTGCCTGAAGAAGAGGCGGGCCCCGTAAAAAGAAAAGCCGGCTACATTCAAAGTTTCAAAAACATAAAGAAACTAAACGGCAGTCTGCTCGTCTTTTTACTCGCACTGACGCTTACCACCATCAGTGCCTCGACTCTGACCAAGTATTTCGATGTTTATATGATTGATCAAGGTTACACGCCAAGACAACTCGGAAACTTCATCTTTGTCACAGGGATTGCGGGCCTTCTCACGAACATCTTCATCACCCCGAAACTCGCCCGCCTCAACAAGGACAGATTCATCATGAAAATCATCCAGGTCATTTCCGCACTCATCGTCTTCTATGTATTCAGACAAAACGCGCTGATGCTTACGCTTTACACCGTATTCATCTTTTACTTCGTTCTCAAGAACATGTTTCAGCCCTTCGAACAGAGTTTCATCTCGAAAACCGCGGACAGGAAAAGCTATGGGACCATCATGGGAATCAGGCAATCGTTTTTCATGCTGGGAAACGTCATCGGACCGATCATTTCAGGCTTCATCTATGACTACAATCCCCTGCGCATGTTTGATGTCTCCGCCTTCATGTTCCTCGGGGCTTTCATTCTCATGATCGTCAGTGAGAGAATGGCGAAGAGAGAATCGAGTGGAATGGCGTTCAAAATAGAACCGGAGACAGCCTGATAGAAAACATACGAATATACCCATGCATTCTAACAAGGCCCGTTTGAGGCCTTGTTTTATTTTGGAAAAGGATAAATGCATTGAATTACAAATAGAAAATGCTATACTTTGAATAAGGGATGGGGTATTTATTGAAATTTTCAAGCATGGCCACCCGTCTATGCTTTTTTTATTGATTTGTTAATCTCAATGTATAGATTCAATCCATTCATACTTTTCACTGGTTTAAATGCAGGACTAACTTTCGTTGACCAACTCATCTTTATACAAATTGAACAATGACATTGGAGCTACTTTGAGATTCTTCTCGATGAGTTCGTATGTAATGTTGTATTCAGATTTATTACCTCTTGAAATTGCGTTTGCCATAGCCCGCGCCGCATAGATTTTTGATTGTTTTAAACGGTCCATCTTCAATGATGTGTAACACATAACATAATAAAGATGTGTAAGAGTACTGAAGTTTGATTGTCTGATGGAATAGTCTATCCCGCTTTTTGCGATCGATGAAGCTTTATCATATTTTTTTAATCTGGACAACAAAATGCTTACAGTTCCATAAATGCCTGGTAGTATATGTCTTGATTCTGAGCTGATATAAATCAAATCGGGCGAGGTCAAAACTTTATTTAAAAGATTCAATGCCTCGGTTTTTTCGGACTTTACTTCGATTTCTGCAATCAATAAAAGCGAAATGATATCTACGAAATCAAAGCTCTCATAGTGTTGGATTTCGGGATAGTTACAAACCGAAGATAGTTTATCCAGGCATTCTCCATCTGAAATTTCCTTCATCGTATGTTGATACCTGATCAAACAATAGTTTAGAAACCTCTCGTTTTGAATATTGACCAAATTCTCTTTGTTGACCGTTTGAAGTTTTTCGTTGAATTCATTGATTTCATTATTGCATAAATGCATATACATTCTCACTATTTTGGAATACTCATACCTGTCTTTTTCATTTGCGCTATAGTAAAAATCTTTCATGGATATACCAAGTCTATTGCAAAATGCATCTATCTTTTCATTGGATATGTTTTGTTCGCCTGAGATTAATCGGCGATAATGTCTTGGTGAACAAATCCCCGTGCAAAATGACTCCACAGTGAAGTTTCGACTTCTTCTAAGATTGTCTAAATGATACATGTATAAAATTGATTGCTTCATGCTAACGCCTCGTTTCTCCTTAAAACTAAAAACCGGACTACTTTGGTCCTATTTAATTATTTGATGACATATTATAATTCAAATAGGGGTATATAAATAAAAATGTATTGATAGGTTTACTGGTGTCTTATTACATTCAGTGGGAATGTAAAAGAGATAAGTGCATGTGAGTATCCGCTTCCGAATGTAGATGCACCTGAAACAGCCTCATGCTAATCTTACCACATACTAATTTTAGTTTAAATAATGTTCATGTGAGCTATAGCTAGCAACTTATAGCAATAAGAGACATATCATACATTAAAAATTTTATACTTATTCTTGTTAATTTAAGACAATATACGGAGGAACTTCATGAAAAAATTCATGATTAAATTTTTGGCAATTATCTTTCTATTTTTGGTATTAACGTCAGGGAAGGCTGTAGTACTCAATACCTACTTTCCAAATTCAAACTATTTAATAGGAGAACATATTAAAATGTACTACGCCAATCAACCCTTTCATAGTATAAATATCGAGGATGTCAAAGTCATTGACAAAGTAAGCTATGCTGACCGACTGGCAGTTCTGTATGAATTTGAAGAAGAGAAAGACACAAAAGAAGCTATAATCATCTATTCCTTAAGCGAACGAGGAAAACTGATGGGTTCAAAAGGAATTAGAACCATAGATAGCCGTTTTTTTGATCCTCTTCATTATAACGATGACATACCGTTCAGAGCTGTAACTGTGGAAGAAGGCTTTAAAGATATATTGTTTATATTCGGAAATAACGAAGATGGATATACTAAAGCGTCTATTGAACGCTATCTACCGAATGAACACTATGAAATTCCCCTGGAAGATGGATACTTTATGAAGTTTGTTGATATTGGAAACTTTGATGGTATTAGAGTCGATGTGCATTTTGAGGATTAACAAATTCAATTTTAAAACACGGGTGCTTCCTGAGCACTGTGAATAACGACAAAGAAAATTCACTTAATATTGATAAGGTAAACGAGTAAACCAATCGTTTACCTTTGTTTTTTACAAAGTGAAAACCTAGGGTCTTAAAGCAACAAATGATTGTGACACACCGCCCTTTATGATATAATCAACGCTGAGGTGACGCTATGAATCTACCAAACAAACTGACTGTATTAAGGGTGCTTTTCATCCCCTTGATGGTCGCACTATATTATCTTGACCCTGCGAAAGAAAGCCTTAACTGGTATTCTTACTTGATTGCAGGGCTTTTCGTACTCGCAAGCTTTACGGACTTTCTCGATGGGTATCTGGCAAGAAAACACAACCTGATTACCACGTTCGGAAAATTCCTGGATCCGCTCGCAGACAAACTGCTTGTGATGTTTGCCCTTTTACTCCTGATGGATATAAACATCATTCCCATGTGGATTGTTCTCGTCATTCTTTCAAGAGAATTCATCGTGACTGGCGTGAGACTTGTAGCCATGGATGAAGGCAGAGTGATTGCAGCGTCCAAACTGGGCAAATACAAGACCGCTTCAACCATGATTGCGCTTATTTTACTGCTCGTTCACATTGAACTCGCAGGCCTCATCATTTTATATGTAGGTGTGGCGCTTACCGTAATCTCAGGGTTCGAATACGTCTACAAGAATAGACAGATTTTAACGGAAACGAAATAAAAAAAGAAAAACACGACAATGAACACTATCATATAATTGAGACTGTTTATTTAAGGAGGCGTCAACGTTGGCAAAAACTAAAAAAGACGAACGCGAAAAAGCACTGAACCAGGCAATGAAAGATATTGAAAAGGATCATGGGAAAGGCTCCGTCATGCTTCTTGGTGACGAAGGGGCAATCAGGGATGTGGAATCCATTCCAAGTGGGTCCCTCGCACTTGATGAAGCTCTTGGTATAGGAGGCTACCCAAGAGGACGTATCGTGGAAATGTATGGACCCGAATCCTCAGGGAAGACCACATTTGCCTTGCACGCCATTGCGTCCGCACAGAAAAATGGCGGGTACGCTGCATTCATCGATGCGGAGCACGCACTCGATCCGACTTACGCAAAAGCACTCGGTGTCGATACGGACAACTTGATCATTTCACAACCCGATACAGGAGAACAAGCTCTTGAAATCACTGAAGCACTCATCAGAAGTGGCGCCATCGACATCGTCGTCATCGACAGTGTCGCAGCCCTCGTACCAGAAGCGGAAATCAGAGGCGACATGGGAAGCTCACACGTAGGCCTTCAGGCACGTCTGATGTCTCAGGCGATGCGCAAGCTTTCAGGTGCCATCTCAAAATCATTCACCACAGCCATCTTCATCAACCAGATTCGTGAAAAAGTCGGTGTCATGTTCGGAAGTCCTGAAACCACACCAGGTGGACGCGCACTCAAGTTCTACAGTTCCATTCGTGTAGAAATCAGACGCAGTGAGCAACTCAAGATAGGGAACGACATCGTTGGAAACCGCACCAAAATCAAAGTTGTCAAAAATAAAATGGCCCCTCCGTTCAAACGAAGCGAAGTCGACCTTGTGTATGGCGAAGGTATTTCAAGACCAGGAGAAATCCTTGATCTTGCCGTAGAAAATGAACTTGTTAAGAAAAGCGGTTCCTGGTTCTCTTATGAGGATAATAAAATCGGCCAGGGAAGAGAAAACGTCAAACAATATTTGAAAGAACACCCGGACCTTCTTGACAGCCTTGAAAAACAGATTCGTGAACTTATGCACATATAATTCGAACCGTCCGCGCATTGCGGATGGTTTTTGTCTATTTAAAGCCAATGGAAATGGGATTATGTTTGACTTTCTAAGCGTCTCTACGGTATAATAATTAAGTACACTTTATTCTACTCGTATTATTTATAATTATTGAACAACGACTTATGTGTTAAATATAGTTGCACACATCATGAAACGGAGGAATTAATATGGAAACTGGTATATTAATCGTCTCCGGTTTGCTACTTTTAATCATCGGAATTGCAGCTGGC
Source organism: bacterium (assembly GCA_018400615.1). Taxonomy (GTDB): domain Bacteria; phylum Bacillota_I; class Bacilli_A; order Izemoplasmatales; family Izemoplasmataceae; genus M55B118. The sequence goes on from JAGYML010000008.1 coordinate 10,812, forward strand.
ATCATTGCCCGTGCAATACTCGTTGAAAAAGGTTTTGACAAAGCTCAGGCTCAAGCGAAAAAGATTATTGATGACGCACAAAAAACGGCAGAACAAAACAAAAAAGAAACGATTCTTGAAACGAAACAGGAAGTTCACTCATTAAGAGTAGACGCCGATAAGGAAATCAAAGAACGTAAACAGGAAGTCACGAAATTAGAGCAAAAGCTCTTTGAACGTGAGAAGATTCTTGATAACCGTTCATCAAATCTTGATAAACGCGAAAGCAATATCGATCGCAAAGAAGAATCGATTGAGCAACGTAAGGAAGCTTTAAGCGAACAGGAAAGCAAACTGGACCGATTGGTCAACGAACAAAACGAACGCTTGCAAGAAATCGCAGGATATTCTGTGGAGGAAGCACAAAAACTCATTTTCAAACGGGTAGAAGATGAAATGGGTCGCGAAATCGCACAGTTTATCAAGGACGAAGAAGAAAAAGCAAAATCAGAAGCTGACAAGACAGCCCGCGAACTTATGGCAAACGCCATGGAAAAATATGCGCAGGATGTTACCAGCGAACGTACAGTAAGTGTCGTGAACCTTCCCAGTGACGACATGAAAGGCCGAATCATTGGCCGTGAAGGTAGAAACATACGTACCATTGAAGCTTTGACAGGGGTGGATCTCATCATTGACGATACCCCAGAAGCCGTAGTACTTTCAGGTTTTGATCCCATCAGACGTGAAATCGCCAAACGCTCACTTGAAGCACTTGTGAGTGATGGCCGCATCCATCCGGGCCGCATTGAAGAAATTGTAGAAAAAATGCGATTGGAAGTGGACCGTTTCATTCGAGACAAGGGTGAAGAAGCCGTATTTGAAGTTGGAATTGGAAAAGTTCATCCCGATCTCGTCAAGTACCTCGGTAGATTGCATTTCCGTACCAGTTACGGGCAAAATGTCTTAAGACACTCAGTTGAGTGTGCATTCCTTACAGGCAAGCTTGCCGTTGAACTCGGCCAGGATGAAATCCTAGCCCGTCGTGCAGCTTTGTTGCATGATATCGGGAAAGCCGTCGACCATGAAATCGAAGGTTCACACGTAGACATCGGCTACAACCTTGCCAAACGCTACAACGAGCCTGAAGAAGTCCTTGATGCCATTCATTCTCATCACGGAGACAACCAGGCTACCACCATCATCGCAGAGCTCGTAGCTGCGAGTGACGCACTGAGTGCCGCTAGACCTGGTGCAAGAAGTGAATCACTTGATAACTACATCAAGCGTCTTGAACACCTTGAGAAAATCTCAGGCGACTTCGAAGGCGTTGAACAGGCTTATGCCATTCAGGCGGGTCGCGAAGTACGTGTCCTTGTTAAACCTGATAAGATTGATGATACCATGGCGCATAAACTTGCGCGTGACATCAAGGCCCAGATTGAGGAACAGCTCTCATATCCGGGAACCATCAAAGTCACTGTCGTAAGAGAAACACGCGCACAGGACATCGCTAAATAAACAAAAAAGCCTTCCTTTTTGGAAGGCTTTTTAGAAGGTGAAACTCATGGAATACTTTGACATTTACGATAAATACGGAAACTTTTTGCATAAGACGGCTTTAAGAGGTACACCACTGAATCCTGGAGAATACTTTATGGTCATTCATGTATGGATTGAAAGGGAAGATGGGCGTTTTCTGATTCAAAGACGCGCTAAGAAAACCGATCCCGTTCCTCATCAATGGGCCATTACCAGCGGTGTAACCTCACAAGGTGAGACTCCCTTGGAAGGGGCCATCCGCGAAGTACATGAAGAACTCGGTCTAACACTTGATAGTAAGGATCTTGAAGATCGCGCCCGCATCGTTTCACACGATGAGAGCTACCACACCATCACCCATGTCTATCATACCTTCAAAGCCCCAAAAATTGATGAGCTCAGGTATCAGAAAATCGAAGTGCTCGACGCGAAGTATGTGACACTTCCTGAGATCAAATCCATGATTGAAAAAGGAGAGTTTTGGAACTATCCCGAGCTCTTGGACGAAGAAAACTATTTTTCCATTCTAGAAAGAGGCTCCTTATGAATATACTCTATCTTGGAGACGTTTATGGTGAACAAGGCATTAAAGCGATTGAGAAATTTTTGCCGAAAGTAAAGGCGGCGCACCCTTATGACTTCCTAATCATCAACGGGGAAAACGTATCGGGTGGGGTTGGCATAACCAAAGAGGATTACCAGCGACTCATGGACTTCAAGGCGCACGTCATCACCCTTGGTAACCACGCCTTCAGCAAAAGTGAACTCTTTGACTATATTGACAAGGCTAAAATCGTAAGGCCGCTCAACTACCCTGAAGGGGCACCCGGTACGGGTGTGCTCACCATCAATTACAATGGTACGAAAGTCGCCGTCATGCAAGTGATGGGACGCATTTTCATGCGTGACCCACTTGAAAATCCCTTCAGAGTCCTTGATGAAACCCTTGAAGCCGTTGAAGCCGACATCAAGATACTCGACATTCACGGCGAAGCCACCAGTGAGAAGCTCGCGCTTGGTCATTACGTCGATGGGCGTGTGGACGCCGCTTTAGGCACCCACACCCATGTTCAGACCAACGATGCGATGACACTACCCGGAGGCACCATGTACATGACGGACATCGGCATGTGCGGGGCACTTTACGGGATTCTTGGGGCGGATAGGCAAACAATACTGGACAGATTCACGACCGGTCTTCCCATCCGCATGAAACCTGAAACCTCGCGTGCTCTTCAACTAAACGGCGCACTAATCGATACGGATAAAAGAACCATTCAAACCATCGCTTATCGCGATTAAGGAGCCCATTATGAAACCTGAAATCAACCTCATTACCATTTGGACAGACGATATTCCCACCATGAGAAGATTTTATGGCACCGTCCTGGGATTCAAAATCAAAAGCGATCTGGGTGAATACGTCGAATTTGAAAGTTCGAACGTCCGTTTTTCGCTATGTAAAAGAACTGTCATGAAAGAAGAAAGTCCTGAATTCATCAAACCGAGATCCGGTCAGTCATTCGAACTTGCTTTCCCCTGTGAAAACGAGAAGGACGTTGATGAATCCTACAGACATCTGGTTGAGAATGGTGCAGGTGTCGTCCAGCCCCCAAAAAACATGCCCTGGAACCAAAGAACGGCGCTTTTCAAAGACCCCGATGGCAACATTCACGAATTATTCTGCGACTTGACTTAGTCGTCCACATACTCTTAAAGGTGATACTTATGAAAGATAAAGATTATTCTAAATATTTCAAAACCCCTTCGGTGAAACAAGCGAGGAAACGTACATTCACTGAAGTTTCCAAGGAAGAATACGGTGTTCCGACACATTTAAAAGACATCGCAAAAGGCAAGAAATATAAAATCCAAACCTATGGATGTCAGGCGAATGAAGCAGACAGCGAAAACATAAAAGGCATCCTTGAAACACTCGGCTACAGTGAAACCGAAGACGAAGCCATGGCGGACTTCATTCTTCTTAACACCTGTGCCATCCGTGAAAACGCCGAGAACAGAGTCTTCGGTGAACTCGGAAGACTCAAAAAATACAAACGCCACAACCCTGATCTTCTTTTAGGCATTTCAGGCTGCATGCCGCAGGAAGAAAAGGTCGTCAACAAACTCCTGAAAAGCTATCCATACGTCGATCTTGTTTTTGGGACCCACAACATAGACAAGCTTCCCACCTATATTGAAACCGCCCTCTTCAACAAGGAACGCGTTGTCGAAGTCTTCAGTGAAGAAGGACGCGTCGTGGAGAACATGCCTAGAAAAAGAAACCATCCCTACAAGGCATGGGTCAATATCATGTATGGCTGCGATGAATTTTGCACCTACTGCATTGTGCCCTATACCAGAGGGACCGAACGCTCCCGTTCGCCTGAAGACATCATAGAAGAAGTGAAGTACCTAAAAGATGAAGGCTACAAGGAAGTTACCTTGCTTGGTCAAAATGTCAATGCGTATGGACGCGATTTCAAACACAAACCCTATTCGTTTGCAAACCTTCTCGAAGAGCTCGCACTTACAGGCATTGAAAGAATCCGGTTTCAGACCTCACATCCAAATGACTTCGATGAAGCGAGTGTACAAATGATTGGAAAATACGACAACCTCATGCCTCATATTCACTTGCCGGTTCAGTCTGGCAGTGACGAAGTATTGAAACGTATGAACCGCAAATACACAAAACAGCGCATCTTCGATTTGGTTGATCAGATGCGCACCCATATTCCAGGCGTGTCAATCACAACTGATCTTATCGTAGGCTTTCCCGGTGAGAGCGAAGCACACTTTGAAGACACCCTCGACATGGTGAAAAAAGTAGGCTTTGAAGGCGCCTTTACCTTTATCTTCTCCCCACGAGAAGGCACACCGGCGGCAAATTTCGAAGATCCAACGCCAGTAGAGGAAAAGAGAAAACGTCTTGCGCACCTCAATGAAATCATCAATGAAGGCTTTGCGAAAGGACACAAACGTTTTGAAGGAGAGATTGTGAAGGTCCTGATCGAAGGTGAAAGCAAAAACAATTCTGAGGTCTTGGCAGGCTATAGCGAACACTTCAAAGTTGTCAATGTGCGTGGTGACAAAAGCCTCATCGGAAAAATCGTTCCCGTAAAAGTCACCAACGCTAAAACCTGGTTTTTGGAGGGTGAACTCGTTGAAAGCACTCGATAAGCTCATAGAAAACCTGAACAACGATGAAACCGTTGTTCAATACAAGGCCCTTGAAAAAGCGATTGATAACCGCCCCGAATTGATGATGGCCTATGAAGACCTTCTTGAAAAGCAAAAAGCCATGGTCAGAAGTGAGACACTCAATCATAGTAACGCAGAAGAAAAGAAGGCAGTTTACGAACAAGCCTTGAAATCACTGGAAGATACCCCCATCATTCATCAGTATCTTGCACTCCAAGATTCTATCAACAGCGATTTGAAAATGCTTTATGAAATCATCGAGGACGGATTCAACGCAAAGTCTGATTAATAACACACAGGTCATTCTATGGGCGACCATTGATTTTAATCATCAGGGTCCTGACACAATCATAGATTACGTTGGAAGGTGCAAAACAGAAGCCACGCAATTTAGATATGTAATGGGTCTTAATAAAGGCTTAATGCATTGAAATAAGACCTTCTCTAATGTATAATAAAGTAAATGGCAGGCACACTGGAGGGACACTATGAAGAAAAAAGACGAAACCATTGAACTGAATAACAAGAAAGTCTCAATCGAGAAGCTGATTGAGTCTTTTGTAGTCATTCCTTCAGAAGAAATCGTCAAATATCTTAAAAACAAGGAAATATTTCTTCCGAATTATCTTCATAAAGCCCTTGTGCGAAAAAACATCGCACCCATCATCGCGTCTGCCGACAACAACGACAAGTTCTCAGATGAAATGAAACACCGTCTCAAATGGTTTGACAAGTTCACCGTTTTTCAACTTGAAAGACTCGCGGATTCTTATCGCATCACCATCGATGTGAAGGAATACAAGAAAGATTTCTGGGATATCATCGTCCATAACCGCAATGAGCTTGGCATCAACAATCTTGAATTCATAAAACTTCAAAACCTCACGATGAAATACCAAAGAAGCCACCAGGAAACCTATGACAACCTGAGGGCGAATTTCAACACCGTTTACTTTGAGCCTGAGGGGTATTTTGAGGGGACCAAAATAGATGAAGCACGTGAAGTGCTCCAACATGCGACCACACTCAATGACATCCGTGATTTAGGAAAAAAACACGGGGTGGAAATTCCCAGACGCATCAATAAGAAACAGCTCATTGAAATCATCGCCCTTCGCCTTGATCTCAATGACAGTGAACAGGAAAAACTTCAAAAGAAACCTATTTTGGAACTTGAACGCTACGCCAAGGAACACAACATAAATATGTCCATTGAACTCAAGAAAGTCGACATGATCGAATACATCCTCATCAAACGCAACCGTACAAGCGTCCCGGTTCACGAGGAAAACAGTAAAATTTTCGAAGGTATCAACATCGAAGAGTATCTGTACAATGCCAAATTTGAAGAAATAGCTCAGAAATATTCCGTAAGTCATCGCCGCAAGTCCAAAGCCTTGCGCGACATCGTGATTGCACTCATCATTGTAGGGGCGGCTGTCGCGGTCGTCGTATTCGATCTTATATAGTCCAGGAGTGAAACCATATGGCCCGTGATAAATCTACCTACACCCCGATGATGAAACAGTATCTATCCATTAAAGAAGACTACAGCGACGCTATAGTCTTTTTTCGTCTAGGAGACTTCTATGAAATGTTTTTTGAAGATGCGCTTGTTGCCAGCCGTGAGCTTGAAATTCAACTCACCGCAAGAGATGGGGGCGGTGAAAAGGTCCCTATGTGCGGGGTACCACACCATTCCAGTGATGCTTACATCTCACGCCTTGTAGACAAAGGCTACAAAGTCGCAATCTGTGAACAGACCGAAGTCCCTACGAAGGGAAAGAAACTCGTCAACCGTGATGTCATAAGACTTGTCACTCCGGGTACGAACATTGACGAAGAAGGCATAGAATCGTATCATATCGCGGCCATTGGACTCAGTGAATACTTCTATACAATCAGTTATCTCAATGTCTCGACGGGCGTCATAGGGGCCATGCGTGTCCCAAAGGATTCAGGCGCACTTGTCAATGAACTTTCAACCATAGAACTCAAAGAAATTGTTATTTCCCATCAGTTTGACAAACGTTATATTGAAGCCTACGCTTCCCATGAAGGCATCACCCTCTCCATTCACAGTGATACAGACATCGATGAATCGTTGACCCATCTTTTTGAAGATTTGCCTACGAAAGAAGAAAAGAAAACCACAAAAAGATTGCTAAGCTATATCATGGTGACTCAAAAAAGAACACTCCTGCATCTCAAGGAAGCTGTACACATTGAAGCAAGCAGCTACTTAAGGATGGACGCAGGAACGCTGCGCCATCTTGAACTTACGCGTACCATGATCAAGAACAAAGAGACAGGCTCTCTTTACTGGCTTCTCAACAATACAAAAACCGCGATGGGTGCCCGCTTTTTAAAGCGTCAGATCCTAAGACCCAGTGTCAACAGAGATACGTTGAACACGCGCTATGATTTCATAGAACGGTTGAACAGTGAATTCATTGTCCGCGATGAACTCACGGACCTCCTCAAAAATGTGTATGACCTCGAGCGTATCGTCGGACGCATCTCCTATGGCAATACAAACGCCAAGGATCTTGTTCAGCTCAGACGAAGTCTGTCGATCCTTCCAGCTTTCAAAAGGACGCTTTCAAGTCTTGAACTCGAGTATTCCAATATGCTCGCTTCCTCCATCAATCCACTCTCAGACATCAAGCAAGAGCTTGACACTGCCTTGGTTGATGATCCCCCCCTTACCACCAAGGAAGGTGGCATGTTCAAAAAAGGCTATGACGAGGACCTTGATGAACTCAAGGAAATCCATCTAGATGTCAACGCTTGGCTTGAAAAACTTCAAACCGAAGAAAGAGAACGCACCGGTATCAAGAAACTGAAAATCGGGTATAACCGTGTATTTGGTTATTACATAGAAGTGCCGAGAGGCCAGGTAAAAAACGTGCTTGACGAATACGGGTATACACGCAAACAAACCCTTGCCAATGCTGAACGCTACATTACAGAAGCCTTGAAAGAAAAAGAGAAGATCATTCTGTCTAGTGAAGAGAAAAGCATTCATAAGGAAAGAGAACTCTTTCTTGACCTCAGAGACCGCATAAAAAGTCACATAAAAGCCATCCAGGAAAATGCCTCCATCATCAGTGAAGTCGACATGAATCTCTCGCTTTCAAGAGCGAGTGAAAAACTGGACCTTACCAGACCCCACTTGAGAGATGACAGACAAATTGACATAGAAGCAGGTTTTCATCCGGTCGTACAAGCTTTCTCGGAAGACCCGTTTATCCCCAATGACATAAAAATGACGAATAAAACCGATATACTGTTAATCACCGGACCAAATATGAGTGGGAAGTCCACCTACATGCGGCAACTCGCCATCACCGCCATCATGGCGCAGATAGGCTCGTTTGTGCCTGCTAAAAAGGCTTCCATTCCCGTGTTTGATCAACTTTTCACCCGCATTGGTGCGAGTGATGATCTCATAAGTGGTAAATCCACCTTCATGGTTGAGATGCTTGATGCGAACCATGCCATCAAGCATGCTACAGACAAATCGCTCATCCTCTTTGATGAAATCGGGCGAGGAACCTCGACTTACGACGGTATGGCCATTGCTCAGGCCATTATAGAATACATCCATGAAAAAATCAGAGCCAAGACGCTGTTCTCCACGCACTACCACGAACTCACACGATTGGAAGAGTCACTTTCGAGGCTTAAAAATGTGCACGTAGCTGCAAAAGAGGAAGGTGATACCATCAAGTTTCATCACCTTGTCAAGGATGGCAAGGCTGATAAATCCTATGGTGTCAATGTGGCCAGTCTTGCAAACCTGCCAGCCAGTCTTATCAAACGCAGCAAGACAATACTCTCTTCACTTGAAGAGAATGCCTACGAGCCCACCCACAATCTTTTCAGTGTGGCAAAACCGCCTGAGGAAGCGTCCGAACATCAGGCCATTATCGATGCCCTTGAAAGAAGCAACCCCGATGAAATGACGCCTATTGAGGCGCTTACGAAACTCTACGAACTCAAAAACGCGCTTAAAAACGATAAATAGCATCTTAAGGAGGTGAGTTTATGGGCAGAATAAGACAACTTGATACGACCTTGTCCAATATGATTGCGGCGGGCGAAGTTGTAGAAAACATGGCAAGTGTCGTCAAGGAACTGCTGGAAAACGCCATAGATGCAGAATCCACCCATGTGTCCATCGAACTCAAAGAAGCGGGACTGCGTCTCATAAAAATCACGGATGATGGGTTTGGTATGGACAAAGACGATATGGAAATGGCACTTAAAAGACACGCCACCTCTAAAATCATGAGTGAACACGACCTCCATCATATCGGGAGTCTTGGTTTCCGCGGGGAAGCCTTGCCTTCTATTGCAAGCGTCAGTGAAATGACGCTTGAGAGTTCCATTGACAAATCCCCAGGCACGTTCATGAAAATCAACAGCGGGGAAGTGCTTGAACGGGGCAGTGGTGCTGCAAGAAAAGGGACGACCGTAAAAGTCACCAACCTCTTTTACAATACTCCAGCACGCCTCAAACATCTCAGAAGCGTGAACCGTGAACTTTCAAACATTCAGCATTATGTACAAAAAATCGCCTTGGCACACCGGACTATAGCCATCACGCTCATCAATGATGGAAAAACGCTGCTTAAAACCACCGGTGATGGCAGTGCGCTTAAAATACTCAATCAGATGTACCCTACTGAAATTATCAAGAACATGCTTGAATTCGAAGGAAAGAACCAGTACTTCACCATCAGAGGCTATGCAAGCAAACCTGAACATACACGGTCATCAAGAGACCACATGATGGTTATGGCCAACCGTCGTCTGATTAGAGACACTTCCATCACCAATGCGGTACTGAAGGGCTATAGAACACACCTCTTCCAACACAAATACCCAATCATCTATCTTGAAATCGAAGTTGATCCCATATTGATTGATGTCAACATACACCCTCAAAAACTATCCATTAAATTCAGTGAACAGCGGTTGTTGGAATCCTTGATCTCTGATACCTTAAGTCACAGACTGAATGAAGAAACACTGGTTCCTGAGATTAAAAACCCATCCGAAAGGCCCCCTTCCACTCAGATGACTTTTGAAAGTGAAGCAGCCATACCCGCTTCTCCAAGGGATGACGAAAAGCAAGATGACATGCACTATCACACAACCGATGCGCACCAGGCGCATGTAAGAGAAAATGGACCACCTGATACGCAAGCCCCCACCTCACGTGAAGCCTCCACCCATTCATATGACGAAGATCATCCAAATAGAATGACACACGCCTTTGAAACCGCCCCTCCAATTAAACCATCTGAAAACCGGGTCCCCCATCTTGAATACATTGGTCAGATGCATGGAACCTATCTTCTTTTTCAAAACGAAAAGGGATTATACCTCATGGATCAGCATGCCGCGGCTGAACGCATTCGGTATGAACAGTACTTTGAACGCATGCGAAAACAAAAAGCCAATGTACAGACATTGACCACGCCATTTATCATAAGACTTTCAAGTGAAGAGGTAACACTGTTTGATGAATTCAAAACGATACTTGAATCGTTTGGGATTGAGGCGAGCAGGAAAGATCACTCCAGCCTATACATACACACCGTTCCTTCATGGTTTTTAAAGGGCATGGAAGAGACCTATACGGAAACCATGATTCGCCATATCACAGCCAATCAGACCCTTGAAGATATTGGGGCCATCATTGATCCACTCGCGAAGGATTTGTCTTGCAAGCATTCAATTCGTGCCAACAAATACATCACTAAAGAGGAAGTGGACAAGCTTTTAAGTGACCTACGCAAGGCTTCAAATCCTTTCACTTGTCCCCATGGGCGCCCCACTATCATTCACTTTTCAAGTCGTGAACTTGAAACCTTTTTCAAGCGGGTGGCATAATGATAATAGTCATAACGGGCCCTACAGGCGTAGGCAAGACCGCCCTTTCTCTTGAAATCGCCAAACAGTATGATGTCGAAATCATTTCAGGTGATTCCATGCAGATTTACAAGGGGATGGACATAGGCACCGCAAAAATTTCAAAACAAGAACAGGCCCATGTTCCCCACCATATGATAGACATCATCATTCCTGAAGAATCCTTCAGTGTCGCTGACTATCAGCGTACAGTGAGGGCACACATCAAAGCCATTCAAAAAAGAGGTCGCATTCCGCTCATAGTAGGCGGGACCGGCTTTTATATAAAAAGTGCGCTTCACGACTATCGTTTTGAAGGCAAAGCCTCGTCTGATGCTTTCGTGGAAGCTCATAAAGATCAAACCCCCATGGCGCTTTACAATGAACTTAAAAGTCTGGATAGTGACGCAGCTAAAAAAATCCATCCTCATAATCGCAAAAGAGTCTTGCGAGCGCTCGAAAAGGCAAAATCAGGTACACCAATCTCTGGAGAAAACAAAGGTGAGAGCCCACTTTACGATTACCTCCTCATTACACTTACAATGGACAGAGAAGCCCTTTATGAGCGCATCAACGCAAGGGTTGATGCCATGGTTGAAGAAGGGCTTTTAAAAGAAGCACGGGATTTATACTTCAGAGACATCGCCAAGACGGCCAAAGGGGCCATCGGTTACAAGGAACTGTTTGAATATTTTGATGGATTGATTACCCTCGAAGAAGCGGTCAGCCGCATCAAACAAAACACGAGACGCTTCGCAAAAAGACAGATTACATACTTCAAGCATCAATTCAACCCTTATTGGTTTGACGTAGGAAACCATGATTTTGATGACGTCACCAAGCAAGTATTGACTTTAATCCAACACCATAAATCATAAGCCATAGACCTTGAGAGTGTCAATTCGTTGATGCGCTCAAGGTTTTATTTTACTAAAATTTATATACTTTTACCTTGTTATTTTACTAAATGTCTTGTAAGATAAATTTATGAGGGAGGTGGCTTCAGTGGCAAAATTAAAAGACATAGCCAAACATAGTGGGTATAGTATCGCAACGGTTTCAAGGGTTTTACGCTCAGATTCAACATTGAATGTACCTGAGAAGACCAAAAATATCATTATAGAAACCGCTAAGGATTTGGGCTATAAAAAGACTCAGTCCATTCCAAAGACACCATCTTCCACTATGCAACATGTGGGCGTCATCCTGTGGTATGACCAGCAGGAGGAACTTTCTGATCCATATTTTATGGAAATCAGACAAGGCATTGAAGAAAGTGCGGATGCACACGGGGTTCGCCTTAGTACGGTTTACAAAACCATTAAGGGAACGTACGACCTTTCCTCTTTGAGAAACATTGACGGCCTAATTGCGCTTGGAAAATTTTCCAAGCAAAATGTTGAAACGTTTCTTAAAATAAGCAAACACATTGTTTTTGTGGATTCTTCTCCGGATCTAATCCGTTTTTCCAGTGTGATTATTGATTTTCGCCGGAGTGTGAAACAGGTGTTGAATTACATCCTGAATACCAAACTGCGGCCCATCGGCTACTTAGGTGGTTACGAAAGAGTCAACAGTCAGGTGCTTTATGGAGAAAGACGAAAAAAATTCTTTTTGGATGCGTTGAAAAAAGAGAACCTTTATGACCCTGAACTGATAAGAAACGGCTATTTCAAAAAGGAATCAGGGTATGAACTCATGTCAGATATTCTTTTAAGAAGAAGACCGCGAATAGTATTTTGCGCCAACGATTCAATTGCACTTGGGGCATTGAAAGCCATTCATGACAAAGGTTTGAAAGTGCCTGAGGATATAGCGATTGTAGGATTTAACAATAATGACGAGTCCAGATTCGCAAGTCCACCACTTACAACTTTGAATGTACCCACAAGAACGATGGGTAAAGAAGCGTTCATGAGTTTGATGGAAGAACTGTCTGAACCAGACAAAACAAGAGTTAAAAAAGTAGTACCAACACATTTGATGGTTAGACAATCATCGTAGGAGGGTAATCATGCATTCACAAACATTTGAGGGTTTCAAAAAAATATTTGGCAAAGCCCCTACACACAGGCTTTACTCGCCTGGGCGTGTCAATTTGATAGGCGAACACACTGATTACAGTGGAGGCATGGTGTTCCCCATGGCCTTGAGCATTGGAATCAATGGTGCCTACAAAAAGCGGGACGATGGTAAAATTCGTCTTTACAGTTCAACGTTCGAGGAATTGGGCGTATTGACAGTCGAACTCAATGATTTACGGTATAAAAAGGGGTTTTCGTTTGGGAACTATGTTCAAGGGGTTTTATCCATATTGAAATCTGAAGGCTACACCTTGTCAAAGGGCTTTGATCTGTACCTCGATTCATCTCTTCCAGCCTCAGCAGGCCTTTCCTCTTCCGCAGCGCTTGAAATGGCTGTATTGAGTGTAGTGGACAGTCTTGAAGGCTACAATCTTGAAGGATTGGAAGCGGTCAAACTGGCAAGAAAAGTGGAGAATGACTACATGGGAATTGCTTCAGGCATCATGGATCAGTTTGCGGTCAGGTTTGGTAAACGCAACCATGCCATCTTTTTGAATACCCAGACGCTTGAATATGCCTATGCCCCATTTGAATTGAAGCATCATACTCTGTTCATGATGAATACCAATAAGAAAAGGAACCTCGAGACGAGTGATTACAACGAACGCTTTGATTCTGTCAAGGCAGGGATGGACCGGGTGAAAGCCTTACTGAAAGTAGAGTCCCTTGGTGAAGTCAGTACGGATCAGTTTGATGAAATTTCTACTAAATTTGAATCGGAACAAATCAAACGTCGCATACGGCATGTGGTCAATGAAAATGATCGAACCAAAAAGGCGTATGAAGCTTTGAAAAACAATGATTATCCCTTGTTCGGGACATTGATGGATGCTTCACATTCGTCACTCAAGAACGATTTTGAAGTTTCTTGCGATGAGCTTGATTATCTGGTGGAACAAAACAAAAGACTGGGGGCCCTCGGCGCAAGAATGACAGGGGCCGGATTCGGGGGCACCATGATTGCGCTGTATGAAAACTCTGATGTCCCGGACTCTTTTGACACTTTGAAAGAAGACTATGAAAAACGGTTTAACAAACCCCTCAATATTTATCAGGCTTCAAGTTCTGATGGGGTCTATTCCATGAAGGAGGCTGATTAGATGAATGTGCTTGTAACGGGTGGTGCGGGATATATTGGAAGTCATGCCGTCAAGATGCTCAAGGAACAAAACTTCCAAGTGGCGATTGTGGACAATTTGTCCACAGGCCATGAATCATTGATTGATTCATCTGTACCATTTTATGAGGGGTCAATTTTAAACAAGGCTTTTTTGCATCGTGTATTTGATACATTCAAACCTGATGCTGTTTTGCATTTTGCCGCCTTTTCACTGGTTGGAGACAGTGTAAAACATCCACTTGTCTATTACAAAAACAATGTTGAAGGTTCACGGACCCTTCTTGAAGTCATGCAACACCATTCAGTAGAGGCATTTATTCTCTCATCCACCGCCGCTGTTTATGGTGAAGTCACATCCATGCCCATCAATGAAGACAGTCTGCCAAATCCGACCAACCCTTACGGTGCAACCAAAAAGACCATTGAAGATATGCTGCAGGCACAAAGTGTCGCCAATGAAGCTTTCAATTACGTAGCTCTCAGATACTTCAATGTGGCTGGGGCCTCACTGGATGCTTCACTTGGTGAACTGCACAATCCCGAGACCCATCTCATTCCCAATATCATAAAAAGTGCCTTCAACGCGTCCCAACCCTTGAAGGTCTTTGGTACGGATTATGATACTGAAGACGGCAGTGCAGTCAGGGATTACATTCACGTTGAGGATCTGGTTGATGCCCACATCAAGGCTTTGAAATATCTTATGGAATTCAATGAATCCAATATTTTCAACCTCGGAAGTCAAAGAGGCTACAGTGTGCTGGAAATCATCAAGACGAGTGAAGCAGTGCTTGGTGTGGACATACCCTATGTTGAGAGCGAAAGACGCCCGGGGGATCCCGCAAAATTAATCGCCTCCCATGAAAAAGCCAATAGAATGTTGAACTGGGAACCCAAACATACGTTGAGAACGATGATTGAAACAGCCTATGAATTCTATAAAGGACGTGGATTGTTGTGAAACCTGAAATAGAACTCATACATTATGCCATTGAAAATGAATTGATTGATGCATTGGACTATGATTATGCCTTCAACCGTCTGCAAACCGTTTTAGGCTGGCCGATGCCTTACACGCCCTATGAAAAAGATGCCACTCCAGCCCAATCAGTGGATACCCTCTTGAACCCCATCCTCAACAAAGCTCTTGAAACGGGGAAAATACCAAGGGATACCACGCAGGAAAGAGATTTGTTTGAAGCGTATCTCATGGATGTCTTCACCCCACACCCATCGGCGATCCAAAACAGGTTTGAATCGCTTGAACGTGTTTCAAGTGAAAAGGCGACGAATGACTTCTATCATCGGAGTAAAAAATCCAATTATATCAAAACATCAAGAATCGCCAAAAATCTCTTCTATACTGTAAAGTCCAGTTATGGGGACCTCCATATTACCATCAACAAATCAAAACCCGAAAAAGATCCCAAAGCCATCGCCACAAAAAAACACAAAGAGGATGCATATCCTCAATGTCTTTTATGTAAGGAAAATGTCGGTTACTATGGCCATCTTTCACACCCCGGCAGAAGCAACCACCGTGTCATAAAAGTCATGCTGAACCAAGAACCATTCTATTTTCAGTATTCACCCTATGTTTATTACAACGAACACGCCATCGTGTTCCACGAAAATCACATACCCATGAAAATCACTGAAAAAACCTTTAAACGCCTGTTTGATTTTGTCGATCGCTTTCCCCATTACTTCCTGGGGTCCAACGCAGCCTTGCCGATTGTCGGAGGGTCCATACTGAATCATGAACATTACCAGGGAGGCCGTGCGGACTTCCCTATAGATCATGCACAAAGTTTTCATAAAGAAACTTACAAGGCCATGAGCTTTGAACTTCTCAACTGGCCTTTAAGCGTGCTCAGGATAAAGGGAACCAAACGAGAAGCCCTTCTTGACATAGCTGAATCATTCAGACGTTATTTCATGAATCACGGGGATGAATCGCTGAATTTGATAGCGAAAACGGATACCCACCACAATGCCCTGACTCCCATCCTAAGGAAGCACCCAGACGAAAGCTACACACTTTTGCTTGCACTGAGGAACAACCGTACAAGCAAAGCCTACCCTGATGGCATCTTTCATCCGCACCCCGACAAGCATCACATCAAAAAGGAAAATATCGGTCTGATAGAAGTCATGGGACTTGCCATTCTTCCTGCCCGCCTTGAAACAGCGTTTGATGAGATTGAGCAATACCTCAAAGGAGAAAAAAAGACTTTTGAAGGCATTGAACCGCATAAAGACTGGATTCAGCAAACCCTTGAAAAGAAAACCGGGTCAGACTCACTTGAGACATTGATCAGGCAAGAAGCGGGTAAGGTATTTATAGAAGCTCTTGAAGACTGCGGACTATACAAACAAAACGCTTCAGACAAGAAGAAATTCAAGGCGCTATTGAAAGGATTTTTACAATGGCATTCAAACTAGAGACGTTTGATATCAAAGACACGTCAATAAAAAGAATCACCTATCAAAACAACCATCTCAAGGTGGGTCTTCTAAATATCGGTGGCAGCATCGAACGCTTTGAAACACCGAACAGACACGGTGTTTTTGAAAATATTGTCATAACGTATTCTTCCCTTGGTGACTACATTGACAATACGAAGTTTCTTGGAGCGAATGTAGGGCCTTACGCGGGTAGAATCGATCCCCCGGTATTAACCCTCAACCAGAAAACCTACACCCTTGAAAAAAATTTCATGAACTCACTCAATCTCCATAGTGGAAAAGACAACATTGCATTCAGACTTTTCGATGTGACTATCATCGATGAATCCCGTGTCGAATTCACATTGAGACTGGAGGATGACACTCTTGATTTTCCGAACCCTATGACCATTGGGATCCGCTATACGTTTTTCGAGGATGGCTTCACCATAACCTATGAAACAACGTCTGAAGTAGAATCGCTCTCGAATCTCACCAACCACAGCTATTTCAACCTTTCTGGGAATCTAAAGACCTCTGTACTCAATCACTCATTGAAGATACCTGCGGATTATTATATGGCATTGAATGACCGCTTCATAGGAACCAAGAAGACAAGTGTAGCGAATACTCCGTTTGACTTCAGAGAATCAAAAGTTCTAAAAGAGGGCATCCAATCCCTTGTCAACACCCCGCAAAAAGGATTGGACCATCCCTTCTTTCTCAAAGAAAATCCAGTCGAACTCCGAGATGTCTCTTCTGGAAGGTTCCTAAGCCTTACTACGGATTATGACTGTTTGGTGGTTTATACGAACAATATACTCACCGACCATCTGTTTGAAGGTGACAAAAAAGACAAAGATCATTTGGCAGTCTGCTTAGAGGCCCAACATCTGCCCAATGACATTCACTCGATGAAAGATCCTCGCAGTCTATTGAAAAAAGGTCAAACGAAAACAAATACCATCACTTATCGTGTAGGACTCTGCACTTGAGATGCCTCTGTGATACAATAATCATGAAAGGTGTGTGACACTATGGCGACTATCAAGGAAATAGCTGAAAAGGCTGAGTGTTCAATTGGAACCGTCTCAAGGGTTTTGAATTTTGATGAATCCTTACGCGTCAGCGATGAAAAAAGAGAAAAGATTCTCAAAGTGGCAGAAGAACTTCAGTACGAAACAAAACACCAGAAAAAACAAAAGAAAAAACATATTGTCGGGGTTGTCAGCATGTATACCACGATGGAAGAACTAGAAGATCCTTTTTATCTCAGTATTCGCCTAGGGGTTGAAAAGGCCGTTAATGACAAGTCCATCGAATTGCGCATTGTACATGACACCCATGATGGTTTTGACTTGAAAAGGTTGAAAGATGTTGATGGCATCATTGCGATAGGCCACTTTACCGAAGAAGAAATCAACGCATTTGAAAAGCTGACCCCGCATATTGTATTTGTCAACGCTTCACCCAATGAACTAAAATACGATTCAATACTTTTTGATGGCAAGCATGCCATTCGTGAAGTCATTAATCATCTATACACGCTTGGACATCGTGACATTGGTTTCATCGGGGTCAAAGCCACAAGAGAGAAAAAAGGCATTGACTTGAAAGAGACCCGCTATCACTTGATGAAAAAAGCACTGAGTCAAAAAGGACTTTATCAGGAAAAATTCATCTACCATGGAGGAATGACTTACAAGGATGGCTATACCATCATGAAAAAAATCATTGATAAGGATGAATTGCCCTCTGCGTTTTTGATTGGCAATGACTCGATGTGTATTGGGGCTTTGACTGCACTTTATGAAGCTGGAATCAGAGTACCAGAGCACATAAGCATTGTCGGGTACAACGACATTACCAATGCAGAATATGCTCAGCCACCCTTAACCACAATCAAGGTCTATACGGAATTGATGGGCGAACACGCACTGACTATGCTTGTGGACAAACTCAAGGGAAGAGAAATTCCTTTAAAACTTATCACTCCGACGCATTTGGTGGTCAGAAAAAGCAGCGGACCTGCCAATGGTAAAACAAACTGATTAGCCCATCCATAGAGTATTCCAAGGCCATCATGGATTACAAACGGACTTTTTTGGATGCGCACTCGAGCATGGACGGGTCGGGCAATCTGCGTGAGTGCAAAACTGCAAAAGTGTGGTTGGATACGGTAAAAAAATATGGAAACGCCTCAACGTGCCAAAGGACAAAGTCCCTTTAAGTACCTACTTCGCAGTACGCGTAAGTGACGCTAAACTCGTGGGCATCATTGATTTCAGACACCACATCAACCATCCCATATTGAGTGTGTGGGGCGGGCACATTGGGTACTCCGTATTGCCTGGTAAAAGACGCAAAGGCCACGCGAAAGAAATGCTTTCACAAATGCTTGAAATTTGCAGGCAAAGCGGACTTGATAAAGTTCTTGTGACCTGTGATGCTGACAATATCGCCAGCAAGAAAACCATTTTACATAATGGTGGTGTGTTTGAGAATAGCGTTTCAGTCGAATCCGATACAGTAAACCGTTATTGGATAATGATATGATTCCCTTAGAGTAGTGACTGCAATTAACAAACTTGCAGAAAACTGCTTTAAGGGATTATCTTATTTTTAGGGTGGGTTTGTCGCTGTTAGATAAGTTCTATGCAAAATGCCAAAATCTTAATAAAATGGCAAAATGCATTGATAATTTATTTGAACGGTGTATACTATAATCAAGGAAGTGATAAAAATGTTACGAGATGTCAAATTGGATAGATTTAATAATAGACAATTTATCAAAAAAGAAGATTTGATCGACTGTATCATAAACCAAACAAATTATCACAAGGCTTCATCAATTCGATGGATTATTCATGAGTTGGTTAAAGATGGAAAAATTACCAAGGTGAATAATGACTATTATTATAATGGTCGATTAAAAGAATATAAACCAAGTTATGAAAGTGAAATCAAAGGTAAAATCAAACGGTTATTAGAAAAGAAATATTCTTCAATAGAGGGTGTAATATTTGAAAGTACTCTGCTGAATGAGTGGTTGAATCATCAAATATCTCAAAATGTACTATTCGTACAAATTGATAAATCGTATTCTGATCTGATTTTTGAATTAATCAAGGAAAAAACCAATCATAGGGTCTTATACAATCCATCAGTTGAAGATTTTTACCTATATAGCGAGAATGATATGATTATAGTATCCAATATGGTTTCTCGAAGTCCGAATGAAAGTAATGGTTATGATATAAAACTGGAAAAATTAGTGGTAGATATTTTGTCGGATGATCTAGTGTCAGAATTTATTAGTCAATCCGAAATCCCTGATTTGATCATGGAAATGTTTTCAAATTATAAAATAAACACAAAAACTCTCAGGGCCTATGCAAAACGTAGAAACAAGGAATCACTCGTTCTCAAATACATTCATGATTACTTGCCAGGAAGGTAAACCAAATGATTGATATTAGCTCATTTACTGATAGGCACATTCAAAACATAAAAAACAAATATCCCAGTTTAGATCAATTCATCATCGAAAGGACTATTTTTGCTTTTGGACTCTTGGAAGCTTTGGCTAGAGTGAATACACCATTTGTGTTCAAAGGGGGCACTGCACTCATACTATTGCTTGAAAAACCCTATAGATTATCAACAGATATTGATATAGTGGTTGAACCGACAATGGATATCCATGAATATTTGGATGAAGCGGCAAGAATATTTCCGTTTATTCGCATGGAAACTCAAGTTAGAAAAGGAAAAAACAATATTATTAAAAAACATTTTAGATTCTATTATCAATCCCCTTCAACAGATAATGAAGTTCCCATACTATTGGATGTTTTATATGAAAAACATGGTTATTCTAAAGTCATTGAAAAAGAGATAAAAAATGAGTTGCTTTTAACAACCGGAATACCAACTAAGGTGTATGTACCTTCAATTGAATCCATATTAGGTGATAAATAAACAGCATTTGCTCCAAATACCACAGGAATAGAATATGAGTATACAAATAAAAATGGGGTATTGGTTACGAAACATTTGGAGGTCATAAAGCAATTTCTAGATGTAGCCAAGTTGATTGAGTGTGCCAACAATTTCAAAGAAATTAGTGATACCTATTCTGAAGTTGTAAGCCATGAAATTGCTTATAGAGGATTTTCCATTAAGAAAGAAGATGCGTTAATAGATACTTTTAATATGGCTTTATCCATTTTATCTAGAGGGAGTATTCATAAACAAGATTTCTATTATCTGCTAAGTGGTATTAGAAGAATCAAAAATCATGTGTATGGCATCAAAGTCAATGTTGAAACAATGCCACAATATGCAGCAAGTGTCATGTTGATGACTGCAAAGCTTCTGACAAATACAAAACATATTGATATCACCGAGAACAACTTAATCAAAGTCAGAGAATTTAAAAGCGTTAATCGTCTCAAAAAGATTGATTCTGATACATTTGATGTTGCTGTAACAGCATTAAAATTACTGAACTATGTATGATTGTTCTTTTTATCAAGGGAACTAATTTTTATGAGAAGGTTATTAAATAGCAATATAGGATATTGATGAGTTCAAACTTGAAGATGTTTACCGGATCGATGCTGTTGCGGCCGATATCCGAATAAAGCTACGCCGTGGTTTCATAGATTAAGTCAAAGTCCATGTGCTTCTCAATGATACGCAGTAGGTGATCATCGGGGACAATGTCATCCATCGTCATCATGATATAGTCACTTTGGTTGCATTACTTTATCATCATACAAACCACATCCTTTTCTTACCTATATTATTCAGTTTTTCAAGATGGAAAATTCCCTGAATAGTCGTTATGTAGCAAAGTTTTCCACAGGAAAATGTTACCGAAAAAAAAAGTATCCCCCAGCCAAGGAGGAGACTTTGTCAACAGTTTACGCGGATTCCCTTAGGGACACCGTTTTGTATATATGAGGCAGTGCATAATATTTCAAATGATTCACAGGAATGACATATCCGCTATTTTAAAATATCCAAAATGCATTTATGATAAATCATGTAAGGGTGTTTGCTCTGAAAATAACCAAAAATAGGGATAGCTTCATTCTTCAGAAAGAAGAGGGAGTATACGAATACACCTTTACATAAAATGATTCACGGAGTCATGGATTCGTTTATAAAAACTGTTAAGGGGGCGGAACATTTGAAAAAATTATTGTCAATCTTTATTTTGGTTCTCATCACAGGGATTATGCTCACTGGGTGCGATGAATCTTTTACTTATGAATCATTCAATTACAAGGTTGAGACAATGGAGGCCCGTTTCAACGGCCAGGTTGTCCTGGATACATCAACCATGGATGATGAAGAGTCATCTGGTATACTCGATGATGTTAATGAATACCTCAGTGACGTTGAAATCATCACAAACGCCGATTCCAAATATGGCCTAGATGGTGGACACTGGTTTCTCACCTTCACTACAGAAGATGGTCAGACCCTAAATTTCGGAGTATCTTATGATCAACTCTCAGATGATGTACGAGGCATCCCCATTACATTGGATGGAGAAGACGTCGGACATCTTGAAGATGAGGACTATACAGGCCTTCTTGATGCGTTCGATGCGGATTCCTACATACCAGAATACTGAGGCATAAAATCAGGAATGAAACTGCGAATTAGAACGTTATAAAGTCAAAGTATCCCTTTACAAATCGTCTTCTTTCGGTTAAAAATAATATAACCAAGAAGAAGCGAGGATCCCTTATGAGTGATATCGAATTGAAACAGCCTTCAACAAACTATGAAGAGGCCATTGAATCTTACAAACGGACTTTTTTGAACACAAAGTCGAGCATGGCCGGGTCAGGCAACCTCCGTGACTGTGAAACTGCGCTGGAATGGATTGAAGGGCTAAAAAAAATGGAAAATTCACTGACGTGCCCTGAAGACAAAGTGCCTTCAAGTCCCTATCTCGCGATTCGTAAAACCGATGATGCACTCGTAGGCATCATCGACCTCAGACACCACATCAATCACCCAATACTGAGTGTGTGGGGTGGACATATCGGATACTCGGTGCATCCGGGAGAACGTAGAAAAGGCTACGCCAAGTCTATGCTTGGTGAAGTGCTTGAAATCGCCAGAACCCGTGACTTGAACAAGGTCCTCGTGACCTGTGATGCCGATAATATTGCGAGCTTAAGAACCATCAAAAGTCAGGGTGGTGTCTTTGAAAACAACGTTTCGACCGATCACGGTGTTGTAAGCAGATTCTGGATAAGTCTGAAAAACGAATAATAATTACAATAATGATTCACATTTGCACCCTAAAATTAAATACAACTTCTGAGGGTTTATTTACCTGCCCCTTCGTATTTTTATATTTTCGTCAATTAACCAACTTTTTGTGCGATAACACAGACCAGACAAAACGGAATCTCTTTTGAGGTTCCGTTTTGCATATGACATAACGTCAAAATTCCTGACAAGCGATTTTTTTCTTGAAGTTCATACTTCAGCCTTTATAATTAAGAGTGAAAATGTAGAAGGAGGCGCCCATGAAAAAAGATGTAATCGAGGCCCCAAGGAAAGTACTTAGAGATATCAAAAACCCTTTGGCCAAGGACTTCAAGAAATATCTCGCGGAAATCCTTTTGAATGCGGATGATTCATACAAGCGGCTTGATATGGATGATTCTGTCAAAACGATAGACATCATTCTTGATAGAACAAACAAGGAAGTCACTGTGGTTGATCGCGCTGAAGGCATGAGCTATGATGATTTAACAAGAATTTTCGCAGAATATGGTGCGTCATACGCAGGTGGGAGTAACCACGAGGTAAGAGGGCTTTTCGGTCAAGGCGCGAGCGACGTACTTTTTTCAAGCGCATCAAGTCACAAAAAAGCGGAAATAAAAAGCATCAAGGATGACCAGTTTCAGGTATGCAAATTCAATTTCAACAAGAAGAAACAGATACAGGTCACAAGGCCTAAAACCCATTTGAAACAGATCAGAAAGAAATATGACATCGAGAATAACGGAACCATCGTCCTTTTCGGTCTGCCAGAAGAAGTCAAAATACCTCCAAAAGGTAAAATCAAGGATGCACTTGAGACGTTTTACATGTTTCGCTACATAATGTCCGATCCAAAGCGAAAAGTCATTCTCAAAGACGGTGAGAAGAGCACTGTCTTGTCTTCAAAGAAATACATGTTAGATAACAAGAAACTTCTGCTTGAAGATAAACCGGTTCAGTTCAAATATGAGGACTATGAGATAAAGGGCAAACTCACTCTATATGAAAACAAGAAGAAGGCCACCGACAAGACCGATGTCATCATCACCGATGAACGTAAAGCGGTGTATGACAATACACTCTTTGGCCTTGAAAAGTTTCCGGGTGCTCAAAACATCTCGGGCGTTTTGAGACTCAATGGCATTTACGCCATTTTGGAAGAAAAACTGAATGATCCCGTCAATCCCTTGCAGATT
>JAGYML010000080.1 GCA_018400615.1 bacterium
CGTGGGCTCTTGAGGCTATGAACAATCTATTGGACGCTTCAATATTCATCGCTTTTAACATTGTAATCTCTTCTGCAAGGGCTATGGGGTCAATCACCATGCCCGCGGCCAAAAGATTGCGTGTAGCGGGGTTGAAAATCCCTGAAGGAATCAAATGCAAGGCAAAGGTTTTACCGTCGAACTTAATCGTATGTCCAGCGTTATTGCCCCCTTGAAACCGTACAATAAGATCAGCATCCTGGCTTAACAAATCGGTCATTTTACCCTTGCCCTCATCGCCCCATTGGGCGCCGATAATGGCTAGTGTCTTAGGCATTAGAATCATCCTTTTTCATGATACTTCGGGCGATATGAACACCACTGGCGCTGGCTTGGGCCAAACCGCGTGTGATTCCGGCCCCATCCCCACCGAAGTAAAGATTTTTGATGGTGCTTTCAAATGTGGCATCGATTTTTGGGCGGGCGCTATAAAATTTGGCTTCCACCCCATAAAAAAGTGTGTGTCCTGAAGCGATTCCAGGCGTCACTTTATCCAAAGCTTCGATCATCTCGATGATCGAGACAAAGGTATTATAAGGTAAAACCAAGCCTAAATCGCCGGGGAAAGCCTCTTTTAGAGTCGGTCTGACAAAGCCTTCATCAAGACGTTTTTGTGTCGTTCTTCGCCCTTTTTTGAAATCGCCATACTTTTGGACAATCACCGAACCATTGGAAAGCATGTTCGCAAGCTTGGCCACCCCTCTTGCAAAATCGTTTGGTTTTTTAAATGGCGTTTCAAAGGCGTGTGAAACCAGTAAGGCGAAATTGGTGTTTGGACTGCCTAGATTTTTATCGTGGTAAGCATGTCCGTTGGCCAGCATGGTACCCCCGTGGTTTTCAATCACGACATGACCACTGGGATTTGAACAAAAGGTCCGCACCATCGTCCCCACACTGGCTCGATAGACAAACTTGCCCTCATAAAGATGGGTGTTGATCTCTTCCATGATTTCGTTGGAAGTCTCAACGCGCACCCCAATATCGACATGGTTGATGGATTGCTTGATAGCATGCTTTTCACAAAGTTTCTCCAACCAATTGGCCCCATCGCGCCCGGGCATCACAGCCACATGTCGAGCTTTGATGATTGTGTTAGGTTCATCATCCAAAACAACACCTTGGACCGACTGGTCTTCTACGATAAAATCTTTGATTGGCGTTTCAAATTGCATCGTTATCTTGTCTTTTAAATACGCATGAATCCGTTTTAATATCTCAATATTTTCTTCGGTTCCAAGGTGTCTGACGCGCGCTTTTAAAAGCTTTAACCCTACCGCAAGACCACGTTTTTCAATGGCTTTGACCTGTGGTGTCTCAGGGTTGGTCATCACTTTTGAAGCCCCGTGTTTCAAATTGATTTGATCGACGTATTCAATCAAAGCCTCTACCTTATCCTCAGAAAGGTAAGACGTCATCCATCCACCGAAGGCTGAGGTTACGTTGAACTTGCCATCCGAATAAGCCCCTGCACCTCCAAAACCACTTGTGATCGAACAACTCTTGTAACACCCAAATTCACCTTGATCATTTTCTGGGCATTTTGATAGTTTCTTTTCTAAAATTGGACAGTGTCGTTTGTCAATAGCCTTTCCTTTGTCGATTAAAAGTACCTTTTTATCCGGCGCTTTCAAACTGAGCTCATAAGCCATGAAAATACCCGCAGGACCTGCGCCGACAATAATGATGTCATAAGCCTTTTTCATCCAAAACCTCCTGAGTCTTTGGTATCACTTACGTCAAGATTATACCCTATTTATACCTTAGATTAAACACCCAAAAACTTATATTCAAATTTTTTATACCAGTCCAGGAATTCTTAATCCATTTATACTTGTATAAAATTCATATACACAACTACCCTCTGCCTCTATCTCTTTTTCGAAGAAGAAATCTCACTGGATAAACGTTTAGAATAGAAAATAGAATTGCTTGTCTCACGGTAATGTTCAATGATATTGAAAAATAAAATGGTTAGTGATTTTATAATAAAGTTATTTGAACCGCTATTCAATAATACTCAGGTTTTCAAGAAGAAATTTAGGGAAGCTTCAAGCGCTTTGTCTTGTTGGATGGTAAGTTTTTAAATAGAGTGATACAATAAGTTTGAAAGGTGGTATGTCTCATGAACGCAACGGGATTCAAAATCATCATTGTGGGCGTTTACATCTTTATGGTCGCCATGAACGGTTTGGCGAATGTATTACCTTTTTTCGGACGAACGACCGGGGAGGTTTCTGAAGCGTTCCCAAATCTTGTGACGCCGCTAGGATATGCCTTTTCCATCTGGGGACTGATCTACATCCTGCTTGGACTGATGGTCATCAAGACCGTGTCACTCAACCCCGGTGCTTTTACAGGGTCTTCGATGAGGCTCTTCCTTTACGCCTTCATCGCCTCGTCCATTCTGAACGCGGGGTGGCTGGTTGCGTGGCATGCGCTTAGGCCGGGAATCGCCCTCGCAGTGATGCTCGCACTGCTTTCAAGTTTGATTGTGGCCTATCTATATGCACCTGAGGAACGGTTGATAAAAGTGCCTTTCAGTATTTATCTCGGATGGATTAGCGTGGCGACACTTCTCAACATCACCATCGTGCTCTCCGTTTTGGGTCTTGAGGATTTTGTCTCTAATTATGCCTATGTGATTGGCGTGCTTCTTATTGGGACCATCGCGGCCTTGAGTGTTCTCGCCGTGCGCGGGGACGTGCCCTACTCGCTTGTCTTCGTCTGGGCCTACACCGCGATATTCGTGCGGCACCTCTCAGAGGACAACACCGTCCTGTACACCTCCGCGGACCTTTTGAGCCTCTTCATCTTGCTCATGG
>JAGYML010000081.1 GCA_018400615.1 bacterium
AACAATTGGGAAGGCTCAGAAGCAAGCGTCAGTGTCATTGACGAACACTACGAGCTTTCACTTGCAGGCAACAACGTCTATGAAGCTTGGCATGTACAGGTCATTCAAGACGGATTCTCACTCGGAACCGGTCCGGACAACTCCGGTGCTTTGGAATTCGAAGCGGATGAAACCTACCGCGTAAGTTTCGATGCCATGGCGAATATCGGTGGCGATATCGATCTTGGCATTGGTTACACCAATCCTGATAGTAGCTTCACAGCCTATGGGGAAGAAATTGGTATTGCCATTACTGATTCCATGCAGACATTCACCTATGAATTCACATTTGATGATGACTCAATCGATTACACAACGCCTGCTCAGTTCAAACTCATTGTCGGGTCACTATTCATGGATCAACCCCTGTCACAAACATTTACACTTGACAATGTAATGATTGAAAAACTCGATGGTACCGAATACGTAGAAACCGGCATCATTGTCAACGGAGACTTCTCCAACTAAGCTTCGTGAATACAATCCAAATGCTTCATGACAGGATTGAAAGTCCTATCGATTAATTCTATAATGAATTTACGTTCAACATACCGAAGCATACCGTTCACAAGAGCAAGTCAATGCTAAAATATTAGTTTCTCCTAAATCCTAATTAAAAGCGATAGTCAAATGACATTTCTCATTGCTTAGCATTGAATCGATTGCCAATCGAATTTGCGGGACGGGAAACCGTCCCCGCACTTGCTTTAAAATTTATGATTTCCTAATTGAAAGGATAATGAAAATGAAAAAAATAATGCTGCTGATTGTAGCGTTTTCGCTCAGTCTCACACTCGTAGGGTGTGGAGATGATAACGGAAATGATGATGAAAATGGAAACGAAGATTCGAATGATGATTCTAAAATCGTTCTCAGTTACGCAGACTGGGGCGATTCTGAGATGAACCAGGCTTTGATTGATTCATTTGAAGAAAAAAATCTGAATATCGAGGTCAATCTTCGCCAGGATATTACGGGTACAGGTGGCGAATTTACAGAGAACCTGCTTAATGCACAAGCCGCTGGCGTGCTTCCTGACGTATTTGCAATTGACAATGTACCTACAGGGTATTCCAACGGAATGCTGCTTGATATTTCAGAATATTGGGATGACGACCCTGATACTGAAGCAATCTATCCGAATATCAAGGATACGGCAGTCTATGGCGATGGACGTTATGCCGTTCCATCTTTCCAATTCATCAAGGGCGTCATGCTGAACATCAATATTTTTGAAGAATACAACATACCCCTTCCTGACAAGGACTGGAACTATGATGAATTCGTTCAAATTGCCAAAGATATCCGAACTGCCGGTAAAAGCGATATCGTCTATGGCATCGACCCATGGTATGGAAGTCTGGACTTTGAAGTCCTTTGGCCGACTCAGGATTTTGAAGATGTCGGATACAATACCTGGGACGGCGAGCAGTTCAACTTTACTTCCGATGCATGGATTGAAGCGTTTGAAGAGGAAAATGAGCTCATGGCACAGGATGTCGTTGCGGGCTTTACAGAAGAAGAGATGGAAGTCCTTGGCGACGTGTGGCCCTGGCAAGTCGGCCAGATTGGAATGCGCGTCGATGCGACTTTCAACCTTTGGATGATTGAAGCCATGCGCAACGATTACGGAATTGAAGTTGGCTTTTGGCCTTATCCTGGTGGCGACGCTGGACAATTCCCTCCTACCATACTGGACTTCCAGGTTGTTTCATCACAAACAGACCATCCTGAGGCTGCTTATGAACTTGCCAAATGGATGACTTTCGGAAAAGAAGGCTGGATGACACGCCTTGACCTCATGGAGGAAAGAGGCGATGTGATGCTTGATCGTTTCCCTGTAGCGGATTACCCAGAAGTATGGGATAGAACCGAAATCTACATGGGCTACGTAGAAGGCCTACAAGATAGTGTGGACTTGCTCGAATACTCCAAACCCGATGTGGACAAATGGCTGCCTGGTTATAAGGCTTTCTGGGAATGGGTAGGCAACGACCAAAACGATTACTGGACTAAAATAGAAGAGGGATTAATCAGTCCTGCTTCCTTCGCACCTGAATGGGAAGCGAAAATCAATGAACTCGTAGAAGAAGGTTTAGAAAACTAGTGGTTTTTGTAAAGCTTGGCGTTTGCGCCAAGCTTTACACCATTATTGAGGTGTTAATATGAAAGTTTTTAAATTTTTGCTGGTACACAAACTAAAAGTCATAGCCGTTCTTTTTGTGCTTGGTCTATCCATTTTCTTTTTGACGAACGATACCCCAGAGGGCTATGTGGCAATTGACAGTGATTCAGTGAATTCTCCAAGTGAGCTCACAAACAGATACCATCAGGTCAGTACTGCGTGGAATGCCCCTTCCATAGAAGGGTATAGCAAAGTACTTGATGGCTTGGACCTTGATGAGTCGGCCTCGTATTCAAATGAATTTGAAGGCGACACTTTTGAATTTACCCAAGGCGATTCACTTACGATTGATGTGAATATGGAGTCCAGGGGAGCCTACACGATGGCCCTTGAATACAAGGATATCGGAGACTCCATCATGGAAAACCGGATTTCGGTCATTGTGAATGGTGAAAACCAGTTTGAAGAAAGTGAAACAATCGAGCTTCCAAGTGAATGGGAATTCGTGCAAGATGATTTCTCCTTGGATCGATACGGCAATGAAATTTTACCGATGTCTCGAAAAATAGAAACGTTTCAAAAGTCATACTTTTATGATTCAACGGCTCTCAATGCCCGTCCACTGACCTTCTTGCTGGAAGAAGGGAACAATGAGATTGAAATCGTAAACA
The DNA here is from genome assembly GCA_018400615.1 of bacterium. GTDB lineage: Bacteria > Bacillota_I > Bacilli_A > Izemoplasmatales > Izemoplasmataceae > M55B118. Next base: position 2,836 of record JAGYML010000081.1, read on the forward strand.
AA
>JAGYML010000082.1 GCA_018400615.1 bacterium
CAATGTTCTCTAGAATTTTTTCGATATCTTGTCTATTATTGAACCGTGTCGCTCGCATACCCTGGTCATTGACAAAGTACTTTTCATTTCTTGACAAGAGCCGTTTGCCATTGATGTTGTAGCGTTTCGCTGAGTATATCAACAGTACTTCTTCGGCATACTTGATATAGTTGTACAGTGTTTCCTTCCCAATGGTTTTCCCTTCATTTTTAAGGAAATTGACAATGTTCTGAGCACTGAACTGGTTCGAAACGGTATTGAGAAGATAGCTGATGTATTTGCTCAGTGTATCTACATTTTTCACACTATGTCTTTGAACGATGTCCTTGATGACAACTGAATCATAGAGATCGTTCAGAATGGACTGCTTTTCATCCCCGTTTTCAAAGTATTGGATGACAGGAAACCCACCATAAGCGACATACATGTCAAAAAGCTCGTCGTTGTCTTTGAGAGAATGATAGGCTTTCATTTCCTTGAATGAAAAGGGAAATATTTGAAAACTAATATACCGTCCACTCAAAAGCGTGGATAGTTCACTGGAGAGCAATTTGGAATTGGAACCGGTAAGATAAATGTCGACGTCTTCAGTTGCATTCAAAGAATTGACAACCTTTTCAAAGTGTCTGACTTCCTGAACTTCATCCAGGAAAATGTATGACCGATCATTTTTTGAAAGCCTTGCATTCAAATAGTCAAATAGTTTATCCGGATCCTTGTAGGCTCTAATGCTAAAATCTTCAAAGTTCAGATAAATGATTTGGGTCTTTTTTACCCCTTTTTCTTGAAGCAGCGTCATAATTTGTTTCATCAGGGTGGATTTCCCTGAACGTCTAATGCCTACAAGAATCTTTATCAGATTGGTATCCATGTAGGGCTTGATCTTATCCAGATAGGCTTGTCTTTTTATCATATCGATCACCTCATGGTTTAACAATACCACTATTTTGTTCGGTACACAAGACCTATATGCAGTTTTTTCTATTTTTGTTCGGTTCGAAAGACCTATATAATAAAATTACTGATTTTGTTCGATAGAGAAGACCTCTGTAAACAATAAAAAAATAGCGAAGCCTGAGCTCCGCTATTTTCGTAATTGTTTACTTGTTTGCGAGTTTAGCTTGTGCAGCTGCGACGATTGCGACCGGTACACGGTAGGGTGAGCAAGACACATAATCAAGTCCGGCACGTTCGAAGAACATGATGCTTGAAGGGTCTCCGCCGTGTTCACCACAAATACCTACGATGAGGTCTTTATTGGTAGCTTTACCGTTTTTGGTAGCCATCTCGACGAGTTGGCCAACGCCATCTTGGTCTAGAGATTTGAAAGGATCTTTTTTGAAGATGCTTTCTTTGTCATAGACTTTCAAGAAGCGTCCAGCATCATCACGTGAGAATCCAAAGCTCATTTGAGTAAGGTCATTCGTACCATAGCTGAAGAAATCGGCAACGTCTGCGATCTCAGATGCGACGAGTGCGGCACGTGGGGTTTCGATCATGGTGCCTACGCGATATTCAAGCTCTACGCCGGCTTCTTTGATAAGGGCGTCGGCAGTATCATTGATGTAAGGTTTGAGGAAGTTGAATTCCTCCACGGATGCCACGAGTGGCACCATGATTTCAGGTTTGACTTTGACGCCGTCTTTTTGAACTTCAATGGCAGCCTGGATGATGGCTTTGACCTGCATGACGAGAATTTCAGGATACGTAATGGCTAGGCGGCACCCACGGTGTCCAAGCATTGGGTTGAATTCTGAAAGGTTGGTAATGGCGCGGGTAAGACGTTCTTCGCTGACGCCAAGTTTTTTGGCGACTTCTGGAACTTCGTCTTCTTCAGGCAAGAATTCATGAAGTGGTGGGTCAAGCAGACGGATGGTGACAGCTTTTCCGTCCATGACTTTGAAGTTTTCCTTGAAGTCTTTCAATTGATGAGGAAGAAGTTTTTCAAGCGCTGCTTCACGTTCCTCTTTTGATTCGGCGATGATCATTTCACGAATGTTGGTGACACGGTCACCTTCAAAGAACATGTGTTCAGTTCTTGTAAGTCCGATGCCTTCAGCACCGAATTTAGCCGCAACAGATGCGTCACGTTCGTTATCGGCATTGGCTTTGACACCAAGACGTTTAACGGCTTTACTCCATTCAAGAATGGTTTGGAATTCTTCTGAGAACTCAGGAAGTTTCGTATTGATTTTACCGGTGAAAATCTTACCAGTTGATCCGTCAATACTGAAGAAGTCGCCTTCTTTGTATTCCTTACCATCGATGGTCATGGTCCCTTTGTCTTCGTTGACGACGACGTCGCCAGCACCGGAGATACAGCTTTTACCCATGCCGCGTGCTACAACCGCTGCGTGTGAGGTCATACCGCCGAGTTGAGTAACGAAACCTTCGGCTGCGATCATGCCTTCGATGTCTTCAGGACTTGTTTCTTTACGGAAGAGAAGGACTTTTTCGCCGTTTTCTTTCCATTCAGCCGCTTTTTGACTGTTGAAGACTACGCGTCCAGTGGCTGCACCTGGTGAAGCCGCAAGACCAGTCGTGATCATTTCTGCGTCTTCAAGGGCGCTTTCTTCAAATACTGGGTGAAGCAGTTGATCGATTTGTTCAGGGTCTACGTGGTTGATGGCTTCTTCTTTTGTGATGATACCGTCTTTTTCAAGGTCTACAGCAATTTTGACAGCTGCATGGCTTGTACGTTTACCTGTACGGGTTTGAAGGATGAAGAGTGTGCCATCCTCGATGGTGAACTCAATGTCCTGCATATCTTTATAGTGGGCTTCAAGTTTGTTT
>JAGYML010000083.1 GCA_018400615.1 bacterium
CAAGTAAAAATACCTGAAAACTTGCAAAAAGAAGAGGGAGAAGAACCGACTGGAGAGATAACGACCGATAGAACCGCCGGACCGTCCGAACCCGGCATAGACCTCAAAGACGTAGATCTAGATGTCTCCGACAAAGAATTAACCGTTGAAGACTTAGAAGCCGGAACAGTAGACGTAACACCATCCGACTTTGAAAAAGACCTAGACCTCGCACAAGAAGAAACCGGTTTCGAAGCAGCAGGAGGGGAGACGATGGCTCGCCGTCCTGATGTTTCTGATTTGCAGCAAGGTTTGAAACAAGCGGAGACTGAAGAAGAGTATAAAATGGTTTTGGAAGAAGCTACAACTAGAGAAATGCCGGAGCCTAGAGAGGAATGGGGGGAGAAAGATACTGAAACTTTAGATAATGTGACTGAAAAAGTTGAAGGTTTGCAGGAAAATATTGTTTCGGAGGATTGGTCTTACACTATCGGTGAAAATGAGAATCTTCCTGATTTTGTTTACGCTTCAAAAACTGTAACTGCTGAAGAATTTAATGAGGCTTATGAAACTGCTGAAAATCAGGGAAAGATAGATACAGTTGAATCGGAAGATGGTGAGGAGAAAAAAGTCTTTACCGGAGACCCTACTTCTGAGTTAGGTAAAAAATTGATGGATTCCGAAGTTTTAGTTAAGGTAGGTGAAGATGATAATACCGGTGAGGATATATATGTAAAGCAGAGTAAGGTGAATGAGGATGAGGTTGTTGAATATATAGAAACTAGCAATGAACTTAATTCTTTGTATAGTCAGTATCAAACCGATGTTATCAACCCTTTGATAGATAGTGGTGTTTTGGAGGTAAATGCAGAAGGGAACTATGATGTTAACATAAATAAAGCTGGTTTTGAAGATTTGGAAAAGTTAGAAGCTATGGGTATAGACACGGGGACTAAAGGTATTGGTTATAGACTTTTTGAGTCTATGCGTGGTGAAGAAGGTGGAAAAGCGATTGAGAAGACAGATCCGTTGACTTTGGAACGTGTTGGTGCGGACTCTTGAGGATATGGATTTCACCATCGACCGCAACACGCTTTATCCTTTACTGAGGCGACTTGAGGACCAAGGCCTTTTACAGGCTGATTGGGACACAAGTCAGAGTAGGCCGCGTAAATACTACACGACAAGTCCTGAAGGTTTGTCCCTGTTGCCCGAAATGCAAGCCATTTACACAGCTTATAAGCAAGCCATCGAACAAATCATGGGAGGTTAATGAATATGTACATTGAACGTTATCTTTATGCCGTGGGAAAATATTTACCCGCCCACAAACGCCGGGATGTCATCAAAGAGCTGCGGAGTCTCATAGAGGCCGAAAAAGAGGAACTGATTGTCCATGGCACCGATGAGAAAATTGCTGAAACCAAGGTTCTCAAAAACTTGGGATCGCCCGCAATCATCGCTTCCGAATATTATCCCACACAGGGTGCTGTGGCAAAAGACCTTGTCCCCCTGATGTTTCTTTTGATACGGATTCTGGCGGTCGCTCTTCCTGTTGTCTTGTTTTTTGCGGATACGTTGGGCTATTTTTTCAATGACACATCGCCGGCTTTCACCGGCTATCTGCTATATGTTTTAGAACATATTCCGAGTTACGCCCTCAACACGCTTGCCATGATCGGCATTCTCTTTTTAATTTTTTATGGAATCACGGCCGCGAGAGACAAAAATATCACTGACTCACCGGATGCAAAGTCATTCAATCCTGAAGATTTGCCGAACATTCCGGCCGATGATTTCAAAGTCTCGGTGATCGGTGAAATCATTGCACTGATTATGTCTGTCGCTTTTTTGATTATTATCAATCTTTATCCCGGCCTTATCGGCATTTATTATGACGGAACCGTCCATCCCCTGATTGATACATCATTCACAGGTCTCCTTTGGATGGTGAATCTAAGCCTTGTCTGGAGCATTGTCCTATCACTCATCCGTCTTATTCTGAATCATAAGACAATCGCCACGAAAGTCTTGAGTTATATGCAACTCTTATTTGTGGCCTGTTTGCTTATTCTTCTTGGTTCCAGGGACATTTTCAATGAAACGATCATCACGGAATACGGTCTTGGCGTCATCCCCAAAATATTCAATGTCGTTTTTTACATCGGCGGGATCGGCGCCATAATCGGTGGCACGGTGGATATGATAAAATCATTGATTCCACGCATAAGCAAATAACCATCTCCCCAATAAAAAAAGCCCCATCCGGGGCTTGCACGACGAAGAATAATATTCGTCGTGTTTTTATTTGAACGAAACGTTCAATTCCATCTCGGCAATCTGTTCGATCGTATGATGGATCGAACAAAATTTTGTGCCGAGTTCGGCACTCCTTTTCAACCCTTTTTCATTGCTCGGATTTTCGATCGTCATATCAATGCACACAAATTTTAACGGCCTTACGTCACCTTCCGTGACTTTCTCACCTGAGACTTCGACAGTCGCTTTATCAAATGAAAGACGCTTCTTCTTTGCGATCGAAAGAAAGGTTGCGTAGAAGCATGATGACAGAGCCCCAAACAACAAGTGATACGATTCCATCCGCCCTTCTCCGCCTCCGACATCAATCGCAGCTGAGGGCGATGATAACTCGCCTTCAAAGTCCATGTTCCATGTTGAAATCGTTTTATCCAATGCCATAGTCACTCACCTCTTCTTTGATTATAACGGATACAATCACAAAACAAAAGTATCCTGCTTGAAACGGCCCTGTA
>JAGYML010000084.1 GCA_018400615.1 bacterium
TAAAAGCTGTATGCGGTTCAAAAAAGAAGAAGACATCCCCTTTGATCTGCTTGAGACGCTTCTTAAAAAGATGCGTGTAGAAGACGTTATTGCGATTTACGACTCATCAGGAAACTAAACAATCAAACATCTTGAAAAGATGAGGATTATTAAGTATAATGTGTGTAACACGAAGAATGGAATCATGTTCTATGGAGTTTGAGCCTTTTTAGAGAGAGACGGATGGTGAAATCGTCTCAGGGTCAATCATGGAATTTCAGTCCACGAGTGGCGTTAACTGCGCCCGTATGCTTGCGTTAAAAGCTTTGAGAGCGTTCTTAACGAACTAAGGTGGTACCGCGATTATTCGTCCTTAATGATTTAAGGACTTTTTTTATTAGTCACTATATAAGGAGTGTTATCCATGGATGTAAAAAAACGCATTGAAGCGCTTGAACAGGAACTAAGAGAAGCGCTTGAAAAAGTAAACAACCAGACTGAACTGCAAGATGTGAAGTCTCAGTTCATTGGCAAGAAAGCCGAAATCTCCACCATGATGAAACATATGAAAGACCTGCCGAACGAGGAAAAACCCGCATTCGGTCAGGCTGTAAACAAGGGCAAGCAGAAATTCCATGCCCTCGTTGAAGAGAAGCGTGAAGCCCTGAAGGCTGAAGCGCTCAAGGAAAAACTCGAAAAAGAGAAAATCGACGTCACGCTCGACGCGCCTGATTTCTCTACGGGCTCAACGCACATCATGAACCAGATCGTCGAAGAGATTGAAGACCTCTTCATCGGTATGGGGTATGCCATCAAGGAAGGCCCTGAAATTGAAACGGACGAGATGAACTTCGAGAAGCTCAATCTTCCAAAAGATCACCCTGCGCGCGATATGCAGGATACGTTCTACATCACAGAAGACACATTGCTTAGAACTCATACCTCTCCCGTCCAGGTAAGAACCATGCTTGAATACGGTGGAAAGAAACCCGTCAAGATCATCTGCCCGGGCAAAGTCTACAGACGCGACGATGACGACGCGACCCACAGCCATCAGTTCATGCAGATCGAAGGACTCGTCGTGGATGAAAAAACCACCATGAGTGATTTAAAGGGAACGCTTCTCACCCTTTCACGCGCCATGTTCGGTGAAGACAGAGAAATCAGACTTCGCCCCTCATACTTCCCTTTCACAGAACCAAGCGTGGAAGTGGACGTCACCTGCGCCGCATGCAAAGGCAAGGGCTGCAATATCTGCAAACAGACCGGCTACATTGAAATACTTGGCGCCGGCATGGTCAACAACAAAGTCCTCGCTTCCGCAGGCTACGACCCTGAAGTCTACCAGGGATTCGCTTTCGGTCTTGGGATCGAACGCATCGCCATGCTCAAGTACGGTATTGAAGACATCAGACACTTCTATACCAATGACTTAAGGTTCAACAAGCAGTTCAAATGATGAAAGACACGCTTTGTGTAGTCATTAACGGTGCAGGCACCACAGGCGCCGAACTGTCCGGTCTTAAAAAACACCTGGACGAAAACGAAAACTACTTTGTCTATTACCCACACAATCTCCCAGGTGCCTTCGTAGGCGATTATTTCCCAAGAGCAAGCATCAGAAGTTTCAACCGTTTCATCAATGAAACCGTCGACATGATGCGCAAACCCTTCAAACACATCTATGTCATCGGCTACAGCCTCGGTGCGGCCACGGCAAGCGTCATCGCCGCCAGAAGCAACAAAGTCGACAAGCTCGTCCTCATCGCCCCGATAGTCAAAAACCCGAGTTTCAGAAAATTCTTCAAAGGCTTCGTATCCAACTACCAGGACAGCGACAACCTGACCAAAGTCCAGAAGCTCTTCTTCAGAGAATTCATCAGACGTTTTCAGTTCGTCCCCAAAAGAAACATCTGGACGCTTCAACGCTATTTCTGGTATACGAAGAAATTCGTGAAAAAAGTCGATGATACGAAGATTCTCATTATCGAAACCCTCAAAGACGAAATCGTGAAAACAAGCTCGCTCGACTGGCTTGAAAAGAAGTTTTCAACTGACAGAATCGAGCGTTACCCCATTGATTCATCCCATTTCCTCTTCTTTGATCGCAAAGCGCGCAAGGAAGCCTACAGGAAAATCGACAGCTTTTTAAAGGAGGCTCACTAACATGAAAGTATCCAAATCGTGGCTTAGTGACTACGTAAACACCAACGACCTCACAAAAGAAGCGCTCAAGGAGCGCTTCACCAATCAGTCCCAGGAAGTGGAAGCCATCTACAACCTCGCGGATGCGACAGGACTCAAGGTCGGTTACACCAAAAAGTGCGAAAAACACCCAAACGCCGATAAACTTAACGTCTGCGAAGTGGACGTTGGAGAAGAAAGCGCCCGCCAGATCATCTGTGGCGCAAGCAACGTAGGTGGTGGACAGAAAGTCATCGTCGCCGTGGACGGCGCCGTCCTTCCAGGCAACTTCAAGATTGAAAAGGCGAAACTAAGAGGCATCGAATCCAACGGCATGATCTGCAGCCTCACTGAAATCGGCATCGATCACAAGTTCCACCAGGAAGAGGGCATCCATGTATTGCCTGAAGATGCCCCGGTTGGTGAAGACGTGCTCAAATACCTTCACTTTGACGATGCGGTCATCGACCTAGACCTCACCCCAAACAGAGGCGATCT
>JAGYML010000085.1 GCA_018400615.1 bacterium
GTGTCGACCAGATTAACCCGAGTTTATTGTGAATGTTCCCGGCTACTATGGCTTTTTTACCTATTCGATATTCCGGGGCACGTCATGGAATAGGTTTGTTAAGACGATATCCCATGGTTTGTCAAGCATTCATCAATCCTGTGCAGACATGGGGCTGTCTCAAAATGCCTTCCAAGGCACCATGATCTGGTCACCATTCATAGCTGAAGAAAGATTGGTCGTATTATTAGAGATTGCAACTGTCGGTAATGTTCAAAAGTGGTGGCATCATTTTCTTTTAGGCACTATAATGAAAAGTTATGATGGCCAATGGTCATTAACATTTCAGATAACGTCATTACCATGTCCATGATCAATGCATTAATAGGTGAATGTTGTTAAGATTAGATATATGGTATCACTTAAAAAAGGAGGATGATTATGAAACAGCTTTTTTTGATTCTTCTCGTAGGCTTATTTTCTTTTTGTTTTTTTTCGGTCAGAGCATCTGCCCACTGCGAAATACCCTGTGGGATTTACGATGATGAGATGCGAATCAATATGATAAACGAACATATTGCTACTATTGAGAAATCTATGGATCAAATCATGAAAATCGAAAAGGAAAAACAGCATCATGCCAATCAACTCGTTCGCTGGATTATGAATAAGGAGCGTCATGCTGATGAGATTCAAGAGATTGTAGCGCAATATTTTATGACTCAGCGCATCAAGTTTGATACTAAACATTATGAAAAGAAACTTGGATTACTTCATCAGATACTCGTCTATAGCATGAAATGTAAGCAGACGACGAATTTCGAATACCCAGAAAAACTGCGGCGCCTTGTGAGTGAATTCCATGCTCTTTATGTGAAATGAGTAACATAAAAAATCACCTACAGCTCAATCCCACGCCTCTGGTTTTGGCATTAATGGTGCCTCATGAGGCCAATGATTTTATTCCGACAACAGAAAGTCACGGTTTTGGCGTTGGGTAGATGCCTTTGTAGTCGTGATGTCATACCATTGAATCCGACGGTTCGAAAAGCGAGTCTGCGGACCCAAGTGCACGAGGGGCATTCCCTTGGGGCTCCACATTTCACATGTCTTGGCAAGGATATTGGATGAACATAAAAGAGGGACATTTCATGCCTCATGGAAATATCAGAGTAACCAATGAAGGTGTTATACCAGGCCAAAAGGCTGAACTCATTAAAGGTGTAACCGGTCTCCTTGCAGATGTTCTGGGAAAGCACCCGGCAACGACGGTTGCGGCCATAGATGAGGTTGATATGGACAATTGGGGTATCGATGGTGAGATAGTAACAAAGAGACGGCAGCGTGGTCAATAAACTCAGATTATCATGTTTATTATTATTGCCTACCCCAGTTTTGTATGACTCTACACCCCGCATTTATGATAAACAGGAGAGGGCATTATGTTTAAAATATACTCTCAAACAGATAACAAGCAGATTATTGCATCACCCGAAAGCACCATATTAGAAGCTACACTCAAAGCCGGCATCAATCACACCCATGTCTGTGGAGGTAATGCTCGGTGTTCCACCTGCAGGGTCTACATTATAGATGGGTTGAGCAATTGTCTACCGAGGAATGCAAAAGAAAAGCAGTTAGCTGAGAGACTGGGATTCCCGGAAAACATTCGATTAGCCTGTCAAACAAAAATACGTGGTAATATCACTATCAGACGTTTAGTCGTTGATGATCTCGATATAAAAATCATATTAAAACAATTCGGAGACACGTCCGGTACCAAGCTCGGACAAGAAAAAGATCTTACAATTCTTTTTACTGATATCGAAAACTACACCCAGTTTGCTGAGGCCTTGCCTGCCTATGATGTCGTGCATACTTTAAATAGATACTATCAAACAATGAACGATATTATTGTTCAACACAAAGGCATTATCAGTGATGTAGCAGGTGATGGGATCTTGGCCTTGTTCGGGGTGCTGGAAGATAGAGAGAATCCAGTCTTGGATGCTATTGATGCAGTTCGAGCTATGCACACGGCTTTGATTCGGTTCAATGCATATCTCCATCCAATATATAATCGATCTTTTGAAATCAGGGCAGGAATAAACTTTGGAAAAGTTATTGTCGGCAGTTTTGATACAGGCATGATGAGTAAAATATCTGCTATCGGTGATGCCGTTAATTTCGCAAGTCGGATAGAAGATATGAATAAGGATTTTGGTACAAGACTTCTTATCTCTCAGTCTGCCTTTGAGAAAGTAAAAGGGTTGGTGAAGACTCATAAGATGTATCACTCCGGCCTAAAAGGTAAATCTGGTGAATATACCCTTTATGATATTGAGGTCTGATTAAGGCATAGAAATCATTTTTTATGGGTAAACGTGTTGGCTGCATCAAGCCATGGCATTTATCTATAATGTACACTGCCTGAGGTGTAGAAAGACCGTTATGGAAGCTGAGCGGCTATTTGAATCCCGGAACAGGGTTTTGGGGCAATACTTTCATATGTTAGCGTAGATAAGTTGAGACTTTTGCACAGCCCTTCTTGATCGAAAGACAATGGGCTTTTTTTCAGTTCCCTCCGGTGGAGGGACTTTCGAATGAGTTACATTTGAAATCTTTGAAACGTGCCTTCATTCGCGCTCATA
>JAGYML010000086.1 GCA_018400615.1 bacterium
TAGTTCTTCTGCAGTGATAGCCAGTTCTCCCAATAGATCACTAAATGCTTGATCCGTTGGTGCGAACACAGTGAACGGTCCGTCCGCTTCAAGGGCACTTACGAGATTCGCTTCACCAAGTGCGGTGACCAAGGTGTTGAAATCATCCGCTTCAGTTGCAGTGGTTGGAATGTCTACAAGTGTTTCTTCTTGTGAATCATCATTTCCATCCTCAGATACTGCCGGATCCTCACTTGAATCCTCTGCAACATCATCGGTTGAACAGGCTGCTATAACGAATAATAAAGAAAACAAACTGATAAATAGTACCAATCTTTTGTTCATGTTAGCCCTCCTAATTTTTATGGACAAATTATATACAACCTTTTAATTGTATGCAATTTAAATGCACTTAATTATATTTAACACAACTTATATAGCCAATAAAAAAACAAGGCTTATTCAGCCTTGCTGTTACTTGCAGCTACGAGTTTCATAATCTCATCAAGCGCATCCATGTGTTCTTTAAGTGCCTCTTCATCAATATCATCTGGAAAGATGCTTCTTGATAAGTCATAAGGAATCGTTTCAGCCTTTTCTTTTAAAGTCTTCCCTGTTTTAGTGAGTTTGACAATAACCACGCGTTCATCTTCTTTTCTTCTTTTCCTTGTGATGTAGCCCTTGGTCTCGAGTTTTTTAAGCAGCGGAGTCAAGGTTCCTGAATCAAGATAGAGCGCTTCGCTCAGATCTTTGACACTGATACCATCGCGTTCCCAAAGCACGAGCATTGTAATGTAGCCAGTATAGGTTAGATCCAGCGGTTTTAGGAAGGGCCTGTATTTTTTTATGATTTCTTTAGAAATGACATAGTGTTTGAAACACACCTGGTTCTTAAGTTTTAGCTGTTCACTCATTTCAACCACTCCAAACAATTTTATTGTACACAATGTATTTTGAATGATAATGGATGGTTTGTCAAACGAAACAACCCTTGTTTGAAATAAAGGTGACTAGACTTTGATGATGGTATGGTTTGCGGCCTTGTAGAGCCTGTTCATAATGGCTTCCTGATAAGCGTTTTCGTGAAATGCGGTCGAATAGATATGGTCAATGCCTTGGGCGTCCATTCTTCTGAGCGCGATGTAGAGGTTTGAGGCAATGTCGGTTTTGCTTGATTTATCCCCGACATCAAATACGAAGGCGTCTTTGAATTTGTCTGCGATATCGCGTGTGGCGATGACACCGACTTTGTGGCCGTTTTCCTTATGGGTTTTTATCTGTTCATTGATGAAATCCACGACTTTGTCTTCGATGCCTTCTACGATGGTCATCTCACCATTAGGGGCATAGTGTTTGTATTTCATGCCGGGCGCTTTTGGAATGTCGTCCTCTTTCAGATGGCTTGCAAGATTCACTTTGGGTACGACGGTTTCAAGCATGGCTTTTGTAATGATGCCCGGTCTCAAGATGACGGGGATGGGTTTTGTGACATCGAGGACCGTCGATTCAAGTCCTACTTCAGACTGACCACCATCAATGATGATGTCGACTTTTTCCTTAAAGTCTTCCATGACGTGTTCAAAAAGCGTTGAAGAAGGTCTTCCGCTTATGTTTGCACTGGGCGCGCAAATAGGAACCCCTGCGATTGAGATGACAGACTGTGCAATCACGTTTGAAGGGTAGCGGATGCCTACGGTATCACGCCCGCCTGTTATCTTGTCAGGCACTGTGGCTTTGCGCTTCATGACAAGCGTGAGCGGCCCTGGCCAGAACGCATTCATGATCTTTTTGATATACGGCATGGAAACGTGGGCGTAAGTGGTGACGTCTTCCTTGCTTGCTATGTGCATGATCAAGGGGTTGTCACTCGGTCTGCCTTTGACTCTGTAAATATTATCTATGCCTGTTTCACTTAAGGCATTCGCCCCGATGCCATAAACGGTCTCCGTGGGGAAAACGACGTTTTCACCCGACAAAAGTGTCTCTTTGATATCGGTCTTCACGTCTTCTTTAAGAAGATCTTCTTTTTTATAGATTCTTGTATGCATGTGCATCATCCTTTATGTTCAAGTGTTTCCTGATTGTATTAAAACAGTGTATCTTTATCTTACCATGTATTTTAGGTGAACGGTATTGATTGAGAGAAACTCTTTAGCAATGCGCTCATCGACTAATCTATTTTACATTGCATCCGCAACTTGACGGTCATGGGTTGACACGATGAATGTTTAAGCAAATCAACAAGATCCCTTAGGGGAACCATCAAATTCCTTTGGTTAGATGGTTTATTATAGCCATCCAGATATTCCATAAATAGTTTGCGGTTAATCACCACGTAGGGGTGATTCCGACATAGACTTCCCCCGATTTCAATGGTGGGTCTCATCAAAATCTCTTAAATCGATTCCAGCGATTTGTGAAGTCCAGGTGATGCACGTCATCGATGAAGAGACAATCGTGATGTCTTTGTAACATCTTTGAAACGTGTTTGAATGCTCCAGGTGGAATCTCAAAAGCATAGGATTTTTCTGATGTCTTGTGTTCAAAGTGCAGGGTGCAGCCATGTTTTTGAAGCTGCATGAAGGTCTTGAATTTTCT
>JAGYML010000087.1 GCA_018400615.1 bacterium
CTTCAAGTGCCACATCGTTTGCGCCTTCTTCAATGGAGAGCAGAGTCTCCACTCCGCCTCCATCAAGCACCGTCGCCTCAGCGGTCGCCGCCATCAACTCAGTGCCCTCAAGGCTCAGCACAAGGGTCTCTTCCAAGGAATAGGTGCCACTTGCCAGGTGAAGGGTGTGCCCTTCTTCCATTGAAGACAAGACTTCAAGGAGTTCATCCTTGTCTTTAACCGCCTGGTTTCCATCAAGGAAATTCTCACTTATGGACATAAGGCCCGCGTAGGTTTCACCATCAAGATCTTTAAAATAGTCACCCATGGCTTCCTGGTTGAAATCACCCAGGGTCGTGCCATACATGTTCAAAGTCTGCACGATGCTTGAAGCCTCTTCGTCGAATACGGACTCAAGCGTAGTCGCGTCAATGGTTTCACCCACCGAGGTGAAAAGCGTATCCGTGTCAAACGCATCCGCATTATGATAATGATCCATTGCCAAGTCCATCGCCATGGAAACTTCCAAGGCGTCCTCCATATCAGTGAGGAACGCGTCGTGGTTCTCATAAGGTCTTTGCGCACTTAATATGTCTGAAAAGTGCGACAGCTCAGACACTTCTTCTAAAGTATCCTCATGACGTTTAGATAGAATGACTTCAAACCCTAAAAGCCCTTCGACTTCGTTGAGCGCACTGACATATTCGGATTCATCAAAATCCCAGCGTGCGTGCAGCGTCAGGGATTCTTCAGGCACCGTGTCAAACTCCGCGGGATCGTTGTAATCCTCATCGAGGTACCACCCTTCAAAGCTGTGGTACTCACGCTCAGGCTCCGGCAATTCAATCGTGGATCCGCCATCGGCGGACACGGATTCAATCGGTTCGCCACCATGAGTCTCAAATGAGAGCTCATATGTTTCTGTGTTGTCACAACCACCCAAAACGAACAGGATGGTCATAATGATACTCAGGTTTCTCAGAATCTTCATAGTCTTCCCCCTAAATTTTGTATTAATTAGTATAATATTAATGCATTCAGGGATGCGTGTCAATTTTTCATCCAGTAGACTTATCCCTGAATCATGGAATCTTAGACGCTTTCATGGTACTTCTTGCCAAGGTCATAAAGTTTTAATGCACTGATTTTTACGCATCTCGCATGGCCTATACTTACTTCCTTGTAATACTTTGTATGGGCGTATTTTTCCTTGTAAAGCCGTCCTATCGCTTCAAAGTTATCCTAATGTCTTCAGGGTAATCGACGAAGGTGCAGGTAACATTTTCAGTGTGGCCCGCATCATCAATGCGCGATGTTTCAAAAACTTCACTAAAGGCTTTCTTGCTGAAACGCTCTGTCAGATGAATGGAGGTGCAACTCGTGAAATCCGTGCCCATAAAGAGGATGTCTCCGTCTTCCTTGGCGAGTTTGCCTAACGGATTGATGCCTTTTCTATCATCAAGATCATGCTCAAGCCAGGCTACGTCCCCCGTTTTGTCAAGGACGGACAAGGACATGGTCGGATGGTTGGTTCTTCTTACCCCTTCATAATGCAAGAACGCTTGAGGGAGTCTTCCGACTCGCTCAGGCTGAATGCAGGTTCTGTCAAAGGGTTTGCGGTGAGAGTTGATGATGGGGACCCACGAGGGTGGCACCGCCGGGTTTGACCAGGTTTCTGGGTTCCCGAACTCGCTCGTATGGGCGGGGACAATGATGACGCCTTCAGTGATGATGTCCATAAGGGCATCAATGATGTCGTATTCCTTGTTCACGATGTAGCCAAATGAAGAGAGTTTCGTATGCACTTCAAGCAAACTATGCCTGTTGATGCCAAGCTCTATCAGTTTCGTCTTTATTACTTCTTTGGTGAGTGGGGTTTTTGTGGCTTCTACCACGTCTTTTTGACTCATGGGTTCACCTCTATTTAAAGTGACTGTGTATGCTTACTCTGTCGTTTCATAAGGCCAGTTGATGATACCCCCTAAATCGTGGATGTCTTCATACCCAAGATTACTGAGTATTTGGATGGCGTCTGCACTACGGCTACCGCTTCTGCAATAGACAAAGAACGTTTGTGTCTTGTCAGGGTATCTTGATTCCATGTCTGATTCCAAGTCGAAGAGGGTTAAAAGTTCGGCATCCGTAATATGTTCCTCATTGAATTCATCCAAAGTTCTCACATCAAGCAACACAATCGAATCATCATTTTCAAGACGCTCTTTGGCCTCTTCAGGTTCGATGGTGTATTCACTTTGACTGCAGCCTGTAAGCAGCATGAACATGGCGAACAGCATGAGTACTGCTTTCATTGATTTCATAAGGATTCCTCCAGTGGATTGACACTTCTTAGCATGTGTAAAAGCTGATTGATTTGTTTTAGTGATTAGGGGGCTCGCTTAAAGGTTTGGCTTTTGCAAAAAGCAAGGCCCTGTTCGTATAGACCAGATAGCCAATGACCGCCAAAAACAAGGTCGCATAAACCAAAATGCCT
>JAGYML010000088.1 GCA_018400615.1 bacterium
CATGCGACATAATACTTTCCTTCTTCTTGAAAAATGGAAGCATTATTACAATTAAGGCAAAAGCACCCAGTAGATAACCGTATACCTGGGTAAAGAGGTGATGAGAAATTGCGGTTAGTTTCGCAATATGGCCCGGGAAGCCGAGAAGTTCAAATGTTAAAGCCCAGGTACCCTCGTATGCACCAAAGGCGGCGATTCCTGAAATCGGCAGGCTTGCAGCTAATTCTGAGGCACAAATTCCAAGAAATACATTAGGTACATGAAGATCATGTAGTATATACCCAATCGGATGAAGCAGTGCATAGAGAAACGTATACAGTGAAGCATATTTGGTAATTCGAACCAGAAGCGAGAGAACCATGACCGGGGTGTAAAGCCCTGCTTGTTGAGTCTTTACGATCTCTTCTCTAGTCGAAAAAATTGCCTTTGTAAGCACTTCCTTCCAGCGGTGTTTAAAAAATTGGAACTTTGCAAATAATGAAAGAAAAAAAGTACACAGTTTCGGTAAAGAATAAATAAGTATAAGGGTGATCGCTCCCAGCAATAACCCACCAAGTAAAAGGGGAAGAGAAGAAATCTGACCCTTGATAGCAGCAGCCCAAGCGGCTAGGAGGATAAGTGGGGCAACCGCTAAAATATCAAATAAAAAGGCTATGGCAAAACTCGACGTCGCCGGCCCAATGGGAACAGCTAAACGCGTGTTTACCATAAAAATGTAGATGAGAGTTCCAACCCTTGCCGGAAGCAAATCTGAAAAGAAATTTCTCACCAATACTACTAAAAAGAGTGCTATAGAGCTTGGCTTATAACCGGAAAATCGAAGCAGTATTTGATACCGCCAGGTACGAAAAAAACTCCCGCTGAAAGAAAGGGCAACAAACATGGCTAATGCATTTCGGTCGACTCCCTTGATGAGCTGAATTACTTCGGTGAGGGATACAAATTTAAAAAGATAATAAAATATCCCTACTGTTATTCCGATACTGGCAATAGTAAAAGCAAATCGCCTTCGAGTACCTTGTTGATAAATCTTGCTTGGGTTCAGAGAATTCAATGGTTTTAGGCCTTTAGTGTTTGACAGTTCATCATTGAGATTTACCTTTTTTCATTTGATTCTTTTCTTTTCTTAATAACGTTTGCCGGGACACCAGCGGCAATTGCATAAGGAGGTATGTCTCTCGTTACAACCGATCCTGCGCCCACAACCGCCCCTTTGCCAATTCTTACACCGTCGTTTACAACAACATGCACTCCTAACCAAACGTCATCTTCAATACGCACGCCACCCTTAGAATTGATTGGTTGTTGAGTGATGGGGATATCAGTACGATCAAAACTATGTTGTGCTCCACCAATGTAGCATCGGGCTCCAAAGAGACAGTGGTTACCAATAGAAACCTCACTCGTAGCAGCAATACGACAATCGAAACCAAGGCTTACATTATCCTTAATATGTATTGAGCTGGCGCGGGCCTTGACTATTGCACCTTTTCCTATCAATACCCTATCGCCGATAGTAATCTTTTCATCACCAATACCTTGAATAGCCAACATCGCATAATCCTCAATAACCACATTATTTTCAATATGTATCCTATGGGGTGAACGCAATGTTATATGATGACCAAAAAAAACCTTTTCGCCCACATATTGGAATAATAGTGGATAGAAAAGATACCGTAAGGCAAGTCCCAGTGCACCGGGGACATGACCAAATAGAAGGGTAATCAACTCATACTTCAGCAAAGCTGATATTTTACGCTGCCCTATTACCAAGTCCTGGTATTTCTCAAAAAATGATCTCTCAGAATCTTCATTTAAGGTATGAAAGCGAAACTGATTATGAATGTTATCCATACAGCAACCACCTATTCTTTAGCCACGCTGCCAGGCTGAACTTTGAGTGTTATCGAAATCGATTATCCTTTTGAAATAATAAAATATCTGTATGCGACCGCCGAGTAAGAAAGTATGACATATCCTTCATCCGGCTATTAATTTCCGCGGTGACGACTAAAAATATTCTTACGAAGTGCGGAGATATAAGCAAGCACTAATTGCCCATAGGGAGAAAAGACAATTTTAAGAAGTAGCCGCCGTATTCCATGGTATCGAAAGATACGGGTACTTCTATACCGAATTGCTTCTGCAAGGCGAGCCATCAGATTTACCCTTGGAATCTCATGATGGTAGTTAGGAATGCTACGCCCTTGATGTATGAAACGACGCATACGGGTAAAACCTTCAAGCTTTTTCTCCATTGCATAATAGATTATCCTTTTAGAATATCTTTCTTGGGGTAAATGGTATAATTTGATGGCACCATCTCTTTCCGCACTTTCCAACAATTCCCGGCCTTGTTTCGTTCGCAATGAGCACAAGGTGCTGTCATCCAAATCTCCGAGATAATCCTCATAGCTATCGGCCCAGAAATCCCCTAAGCTAATATCAGCGAATT
>JAGYML010000089.1 GCA_018400615.1 bacterium
GCCCTGCTCGGCTCGAACCGACACATTGGATGTATTGAAACTTTGTAGAGGTGTTCGCTGACTCAGTTGTAGTGCCTCGAACCGACACATTGGATGTATTGAAACGCAACTGATAAAACCGTGTTGCTTATCAAGGCAATGCTCGAACCGACACATTGGATGTATTGAAACGTTACATCCATTCCTAGGATAAGATGAGCGGAGGGCTCGAACCGACACATTGGATGTATTGAAACGAAGTTTCAGCGAACTTCATTAATACTCCCGCCTCTCGAACCGACACATTGGATGTATTGAAACCTAAAAGTCTTGATCACCTTCTCTATTGTTTGAGGCTCGAACCGACACATTGGATGTATTGAAACTATAGACCAAACACTTCATATCCGCTAAGTGTTGTCCTCGAACCGACACATTGGATGTATTGAAACAGTCTCTTGTTTGCAATTGCTACATAATCGGCATCTCTCGAACCGACACATTGGATGTATTGAAACTGCTAAGACCTTACAAAAGCCAAAAGTTGCTTAACTCCTCGAACCGACACATTGGATGTATTGAAACATGTTAAGCGGTACTGCGGGTATGACTTCTAAGTCCACTCGAACCGACACATTGGATGTATTGAAACCGCTTAAGAATGGAGCTAGTAGAGAATTAAGCTGAGCTCGAACCGACACATTGGATGTATTGAAACTAAGCTCTTGCATAAATTTTTCGACTTCATTGCGTACTCGAACCGACACATTGGATGTATTGAAACCAGGAACTTCTATCAGCTTTGGTACTCCTGTAGCTCGAACCGACACATTGGATGTATTGAAACAATACTGTAGGAGTACCGAAAGATATATTTGTTCCCTCGAACCGACACATTGGATGTATTGAAACCTTACAATAGATGATTTTGAAGTGCTTCACTGCGGCTCGAACCGACACATTGGATGTATTGAAACTTTAAAGATTTATGAACCCAAGTTAAGTCTTCCATCTCGAACCGACACATTGGATGTATTGAAACTCAATCACGAAAAGAGTATCTTTAAGTTTCACTTTCTCGAACCGACACATTGGATGTATTGAAACCCATTTCGGCAAACACCACAAAGTTTCCCAACAACTCGAACCGACACATTGGATGTATTGAAACAAGATAGTGATTTTGAGGGTGACTTGTTCTTTTTTCTCGAACCGACACATTGGATGTATTGAAACTAGCCATAAGTATTTAAAAAATCGTCTGCTGTAATACTCGAACCGACACATTGGATGTATTGAAACGCTAGATCCTTCTTGATGTCTATACCGTACTCTTTTCTCGAACCGACACATTGGATGTATTGAAACCAGCGATTTACACAAAGATATCAAGCACACCAAACTCTCGAACCGACACATTGGATGTATTGAAACTCAAGAAAAACTCAAAAATCATCTGACCAACTAAGCTCGAACCGACACATTGGATGTATTGAAACGCTACATATTACAAGCCTGCTACTACTATTTCTGGCACTCGAACCGACACATTGGATGTATTGAAACACAATACAAAAGTCCGCTCTCTTCGCCTGAAAAACTCGAACCGACACATTGGATGTATTGAAACGAAATTGAAAATTGATTGTTGAAACAGTAGGTTTTACTCGAACCGACACATTGGATGTATTGAAACAGTTTAGCGATTGTGATATCTAGCTTATTGAGTTCATCTCGAACCGACACATTGGATGTATTGAAACCCACTAGTGAGCATTTTATTCATATTCGTTTCTATGCTCGAACCGACACATTGGATGTATTGAAACTTAGAGATAGGACAGACTACAAGACTGCTTATGCAGCTCGAACCGACACATTGGATGTATTGAAACAAGAGAAGCGAGTTAATTGACATATTGGAACATGAACTCGAACCGACACATTGGATGTATTGAAACTCCAATTCCTTAATGATAAAACGCTCTGGATTATCTCGAACCGACACATTGGATGTATTGAAACCCGCACTCAGGACACTCTTTACCATTCCATCTGTCTCGAACCGACACATTGGATGTATTGAAACTTTAATGCAGAGTTTGATTAGTGCAGGCTCTAGCTTCTCGAACCGACACATTGGATGTATTGAAACTGTTTTTGATTTCGTCTTCTTTGTATGATGTTTTCTCGAACCGACACATTGGATGTATTGAAACAAATGCAAACAAGGTTTTAAAAAATAAACTACCCCTCGAACCGACACATTGGATGTATTGAAACGAGCAAACAAAGCATCAGCATCTAGTAGTAGCAGCTCGAACCGACACATTGGATGTATTGAAACACTAGAAGTAGCAACACAAATGGGTTTTAAATCACTCGAAC
>JAGYML010000009.1 GCA_018400615.1 bacterium
CTCTCAAGAGCCATGATCGCGGTGAGCGGCGCTTATACGTTTGACAATCTGGATGTAAGTGGGGATGTCTATCAGACCAACACCGTTCCAAATGGTGCATTCAGAGGCTTCGGCGCCCCACAAATGATGTTTGCGATAGAAATGTTCATTGAACACGTCGCAAACACATTGGGAATTGATCCTTTGAACACCCGCATGAAGTACCTTGCAAAACAAGGAGACGCCACCTCTACAGGGGGGACTTTCAGAGACCCAATCATTTTAAATAAAATGATTGAGAAAGCCAAAAAACAGGCACATTACGACGACCTTAAAAACGCCTATGCCAATCCCAGTGTTTTTAAAGGCATCGGAATGAGTGTCTTCCTGCATGGATGTGGGTTCACAGGAAGTGGTGAAGCCGACATCATCAAAGCCAAAGTCAAACTGAAAAAAGACGCATCGGATGACATACATATCCTCGTTGCGGCGGTGGACATGGGCCAAGGTCCGAAGACCACACTCAGAAAAGTCGTGTCAAACATCATGGAAGTGCCCATGAAAAAAGTCCACTACCCAAACCCTGACACCTTGCACGTGCCTGACAGCGGCCCGACTGTGGCCTCACGAACAGCGATGATTGTCGGAGGGCTTTGTGCCAGAGCTGCAGAGAAACTCAAAAAAGTCTATGTACCCGGCAAAGCGGACACCGTCTATGAAACCTACGTTCAACCCAAGGAAATGACGTGGGACGAAGACACCATGCAAGGCGACGCTTACCCTGCTTATTCATGGGGCGTCAACATCGTGGAAGTCGAAGTGGACAAGGAAACCTATCAGATAGACATCAAGAAGATGACCAGTGTCTATGACATTGGAAAGGCCCTGGATGAGCGCATCATAGAAGGGCAAATTCACGGTGGTCAGGCTCAGGGACTCGGCTATGGGTACTTGGAAGTCATGAACCATAAAGAAGGTCGCCTTCAACAAACGACCATGACCGATTACATCATTCCCACCGCTATGGACACCCCACCTATGGAATCTAGTATCATCAACAACCCCTACGCTCTTGGCCCCTATGGCGCGAAAGGAGCGGGTGAACTAACCCTTGTTGGGGGCGCTCCCGCCCTGGCAAAGGCCGTTGAACAGGCCATTGGCAGGGAAATCCACACAATCCCTCTGAGCCCCGAGACCATTATGGAGTTGATGCAGCGTGAATAATGTGACGTTCACATTGAATGGAAAAAAAACGACACTCTCAATCGACCCTTCCAAAAGATTTCTTGACGTACTTAGAAACGATTTGAATCTCAAAGGCCCCAAAGAGGGCTGTGGTGAAGGCGAATGTGGGGCATGCGCCGTATTGATAGACGGAGACATCGTCAATACCTGCATCTTGCCTGCAGCGAATGTCGAAGGGAAAAATGTTACCACCATCGAAGGGTTCGCCCATACGAAAAAATACGCTGTCATAAAGGAAGCGTTCAAGGAAACGGGAGGGGTCCAGTGTGGCTTTTGCACACCAGGCATGATCATCGCCACTGAAAGTCTTTTGAACAAGAACCCCTCTCCAAGTGATGAAGCCATAAGAATTGGCCTTTCAGGCAACCTTTGTCGGTGCACAGGGTATGAACTTATCATAAAAGCCGTAAAAAGGGCTGCCAAAAGAGGTGAAGGTCTATGGTAAGTCACCGTCATCCAAATTCATTGGAGGAAGCCCTTGAAACACTTAAGAACGAACCCTGTCACATCGTCGGGGGTGGCAGTGATTTATGGGTCAAAAACAGAAGCTGGGCCAACACGCCACCCGCATTCAAAAAGACCCTGCTTTACCTTGCCCACCTTGAATCCTTGAAAGGCATCAGGAAGACAGATGACTCACTCATCATTGGTGCCATGACACCTTATGAAACCATTCTCAACCACCCTGAGACCCCTGCTTTATTGAAGGCATGCCTCTATGAGCTCGCGTCTCCTGCGATAAGACATGTGGCAACCCTTGCGGGGAATATTGCCAATGCCTCTCCCGCAGCCGACGCGGTACTCGTACTCATCGCACTGGACGCCACACTTGAAATACAGAACCACGCCTTCAAAAGAACCGTGAAAGTGAAAGACCTGATTGAAGGTCCTGGCAAAACCTCCCTTGAGTCAAGGGATCTCATTACAAGCATCCGCATTCCACGCCGCACGTTTACCCATCAAACGTACAAAAAAGTCGGGGGAAGAAAGGCGGATGCCATCAGCAAAGTCGCCTTTGCAGGCGGCGCTGTGATAAAGGATGGCACGGTAAAACATCTCAGTCTTGCACTCGGAGCCGTCAATGCGACGGTCGTGCGCGATGAAGGGGTCGAAAAGCCCTATATCAATCAGCCTCTGAGTAAGCTTAAAAGCGAAAAAGAAGCCTTCAAAAAGGCCCTAAGCAGTTCAATCAACCCGATTGACGACCAGCGTTCAAACGCCTTGTACCGTAAAAAGGTTGCCCTCAACATGATCAACCGTTTCATAGAGTCACTTTGAGAAAGGGATGGAAATCATGAACACTAAAACACTGATGGCCCGCGCAAGTGGTAAAGAAAAAGCTTTGAAAGTCTTCAAAAATGCCAGACTCCTCAACGTCTATTCCAAGGAAATTGAAAAAGTGGATATTGCTGTAGAGAAGGCTACCATCATTGGCATTGGCACCTATGAAGGAGAAGAGGAAATCGATTTGAATGGGGCGTATGTGGCGCCTGGCTTCATTGATGGGCATGTTCACATCGAATCGTCCATGGTCACGCCTGAAGGCTTCGCTTCACTCGTCATGCCCCATGGCACGACCACCGTGATCGCCGATCCCCATGAAATCGCCAACGTAGCCGGTGAAAAAGGCATTCGTTACATGCTTGAATGTGCCAAACGAACCCCACTCGATATCAAGATGATGCTGCCCTCGAGTGTCCCCTCAACCACTTTCGAAACCTCTGGGGCTACTATGGACAGCTCGTCCATCAAGAGAATGAAGGATCTTGAAGGGGTCTTTGGGCTTGGGGAAGTCATGAACGACCCTGGGGTCATCAACGGTGAAAAAGACATACATGAGAAAATAGCCCTTATGAAAGGCCGTCCAATTGACGGACATGCGCCCGCGCTCAAGGGACTTGACTTGAATGCCTACATCCTGGCGGGGGTCATGACCGACCACGAATGTGAAACCCCCACCGCCTTGCTTGAAAGAGTCAAAAAAGGGATGTATGTCCATCTGAGAGAAGGCTCTCAGACTAGAAATGTCACTGACCTTCTCTCAGCAGTCAATAAGAATATTTTGCCACGTCTCCTTTTTTGCACAGATGACAAGCACCCCGAAGACATCAAACAAGAAGGACATATCAACTACAATGTGAACCTTGCCATCAAACATGGCCTTGATCCCATTGATGCCGTAAGCATGGGCACGCTCAATGCGGCAAACTGTTACAACCTGAAAGACATCGGGGCCATAGCACCTGGTAAAAAAGCAGACTTCATCGTCTTTGATTCACTTAAAACCATTCATCCCAATGCCGTATATAAAAACGGTGAACGTGTGGCTGAAAACAAGAAAATGCTCAAAAACGTGACGTCTTATCATGATGAATCCCTTGAAAATACTGTTCACATTGATAAAGCCAGCCTTGATTTCAGCCTTCATCTGAAACAGGAAAGAGTCCATGTCATTGGCCTCAACGAAAACAACATTACCACAAAAAATCTGATTGAAACTGTAAAAATCAACAACGGGCTTTATCAAAACGCGCCGGATGACGACATCATGAAACTTGCGGTTGTCGAGCGACATAAAGCCAGTGGTAACATAGGTCTCGGCCTTGTAAAAGGGTTTGGGTTCAAACACGGAGCGCTTGCCATGAGTATCGGACACGATGCCCACAATGTCTTGGTGCTAGGAGACAGCGATGAAACCATGACCCGCGCCACAGAAGAAATCATCGAGATGCAGGGAGGCATCGCCCTCGCTCAGCGTGATGGAAAAGTTCAGTCATTGCAACTCGAAGTCGGTGGACTCATGACCAAGGCCCCACATGAAGACGTTGAAAAGACCCTCAGTCAGATGAAACAAACACTCAGAATCATGGGCCTCAATGAAACCATCCGCGACCCGTTCATTCAACTCGCATTCTTGTCATTGGCCGTCGTACCCAGTTTGAAACTGACAGACAGAGGTTTGTTTGATGTCGAAGCTTTCAAGCTCATACAAATTGAAGCCAGGGAAGGTGAATAGGATGCGTTATGTCACCCACTTGAGCTGCACCCTGTGTGGCAGGACTTATGCACCGGATTTTAAGTATCTGACCTGTCCCACATGTGGTGAAACCGGTATTTTGGATATTCACTATGATTATGAAGGCCTCAAGACCATCATCACAAAAGCGTATTTCAAAAACAATGAAGACCATTCGATTTGGCGCTACATTCCCCTGATGAGTGTCAAAGGCATTGAAACCGATTCAACTTTGAAAGTGGGGTGGACCCCACTTTACAGAGGCAAAAACCTTGAAAAAATTCTAGGAATCAAAACATTGACGTTCAAGGATGAAGGCGTGAACCCTACAGGGTCTCTTAAAGACCGAGCCTCCGTCGTCGCCACCATTAAAGCGATGGAAGGCGGACATACAACTCTCGCCTGCGCTTCAACAGGCAACGCCGCCTCGAGTCTTGCAGGCAACGCCAGCAAGTTGGGGCTTAAGAGTGTCATCTTCGTACCCAAAAGAGCCCCAAGAGGCAAACTTACGCAGCTTCTTGCTTATGGGGCGGATGTCATTAGTGTCCAGGGAGACTACAAAGAAGCCTTCAAGCTTTCAAGAGATGCCATCAATCATTACGGTTGGTACAACCGCAACGCCGCCATCAACCCTCATATGGTAGAAGGCAAGAAAACCGTGGCCTATGAAATCATCGAACAACTCAATTTCAATCCACCAGACTGGATTGTGGTGAGTGTGGGCGATGGGTGTACCATCGGCGGCGTGTACAAGGGATTGCATGATTTCCATGCACTTGGACTCATTGAGCACATTCCGAGAATCCTGGGCGTCCAAAGCGAAGGCTGTGCGCCGTTTTACAAAGCATGGACCACAGGCAAACCCTTGAAGGAAACGGAAGAAAACACGCTAGCTGACAGTATCGCCGTAGGCATACCTAGAAATCCTGTGAAAGCCATGCGGGCCGTGGATTATTCAAACGGCGCCTGGATTACAGTGACAGACGACGCGATCATCAAAGCCATAAAAACCCTAGGAAGCACGGAAGGCCTGTTTTGTGAACCCGCCGCAGCAGCGGCGTACGCAGGCCTAGAAGCGGCACTTGACCAAGCCATCATAGATAAAGACAGTCACGTCAGTGTTATCCTCACAGGCAACGGACTCAAAGACCCTGATACCATAGGAAAAGCCATCAAAGGGCCTGTGAAACTGGATAATGATCTGGATGCACTGATTAACCATATAGAAAGCACCCATGACTAAATCGAAGGAGTAATACCATGACAAAGATTCCATTTGGTCCAACGTACGAGGAAATGCTTCATCCAAGCAAGATTGAGCCTTCAATTCGAAAGAAAGCCCTGAAAGCCAAGGACAATGAACTCGATCCTTTGAACCTTTTCAATATTACTTGGCGAAAAGAGGATAATACCATCCACAAGATAGTGCTTCCAAAAGCGTTAACAGGCGTGGATGCGAATATTGTGGTGCTCTTGGGAAAGGACTTTCCAAGTGGCTCTCACAAAGTAGGACCAGCCTATTCGACCTTGATAGAAGGGGCTGTGGACGGCACAATCGTGCCTGGCAAACATAGGATACTTGGGCCTTCCACGGGCAATTTTGGTATTGGCGTCTCTTATATCTGCAATCTTATGCACTATGATGCCACGGTCATCATGCCCGACAATATGAGTAAGGAGCGCTACACGCGCATCAAGCAATATGGCGCGGATCTGGAGCTTACCCCAGGAAGTGAATCGGACGTGATTCTCACACTTGAAAAAACCTTTGAAATGGCCAAGGACGAAAATAACGTGTCACTTGCCCAGTTCGAACTCTTGCCCAATTACCGTTTTCACCGCTATGTTACAGGGCATTCACTCATTGAAGCGGTCAAGGGCATCGGCAATTCACGCATCGCTTGTTTCACCTCGGCGCCGGGCAGTGCAGGGACGCTTGGGGCAGGGGATCAAATCAAGAAAGCCTTCCCTGAAGCCAAAATAGCCGCCCTTGAACCTTATGAATGTCCAACACTGAGCGAAGGGGGACGCGGCCAACACAGGATCGAAGGCATCGGTGATAAGATGTGTACCCTTATTCACAATGTACTCAATACCGATTTCATCGCTAAAATCAAGGATGAACAATCCGTACGAGGACTCAAGATTATCGAAGAAGGCCAGGACGTGCTTGTTGAAAACGGCCTTAGTGAAGAAGAGGCGAAAAGCCTGCAAGGCCTTTTTGGCATTTCATCCATCTGCAACATCCTTGGTGCGATCAAGATGGCAAAATTTCTGAAACTTGGGCCTGAAGACAACATCGTCACCGTTGCCACTGATGGGCCTGATCGCTACGGAAGCGTCCTTAAAGACGTAGATAAGCGCTATTTGGAAGTGGAAGATTTTGTCTTGGACCGCTGGTTCAAAGACCATTTCATCGGGGCCGTTCCCAAAGATGTCCTCGATACACGTGTTGAAAGTGAAAAAGCACGTCTTTTCAGACAAAAAGAGAGTGATTGGCTGAAATTCGGCTATTCCAGGGATTATCTCAATCAAATGAAGGAGATGGCCTTTTGGGATGATGAATACAATAAGGTTTTTACTTACAATGAACGCATAAAAGCCATGAGAGAGGAGTCATAAGATGGAGTTCGAAAACATTTTGAAACACGCAAGGCATTATGAAAAAGCCATGACCAAATTTCTTCGTGACATGGTCAGACTGCCTTCTGAGGGCAGAGAGGAAGAAGCCGTCATCAAAAGAATCAAAGAAGAAATGGAAACGGTCGGTTTCGATGAAATCACCATCGACAAGATGGGCAACATTCTGGGACGCATTGGAAATGGCAAACACATCATCGCCATGGATGCCCATGTCGATACAGTTGGGGTGGGTGAACGTTCCAACTGGACATTTGATCCCCATGAAGGTTTTGAAGACGATGCAACCATTGGTGGAAGAGGCACAAGCGACCAGGAAGGCGGCATGGCCTCAATGGTTTACGCAGCTAAAATCATCAAAGATCTGGATCTTGAAGATGACTACACCCTCTATATAACAGGCACCGTACTCGAAGAGGACTGCGACGGATTATGCTGGCAGTATATCGTTGAGGAAGACAAGCTCAAACCGGAGTTTGTCGTCATCACCGAGCCCACCTCCCTCAATATATACAGAGGCCACAGAGGTCGAATGGAAATAAAGGTTACCACCCACGGGACCTCGTGTCATGGCAGTGCCCCAGAGCGAGGGGACAACGCCATCTACAAGATGGCGCCCATCATCAGTGAACTTGAAGCGCTCAATCCAAATTTGAAACACGATGATTTCCTTGGAAAAGGCACCCTCGCTGTCAGCGAAGTATTTTCGAAGTCGCCCTCAAGATGTGCCGTCGCAGATGGGTGTTCCATATCCATTGACCGCAGGCTCACTACTGGAGAAACCTGGGAAGGGGCACTCGATGAAATACGGGCCCTTGATTCAGTGAAAAAAGCGCATGCCAAAGTTGAAATGTATGAATACAAGGAGCCCTCCTATACAGGACTCGTGTATCCGACTAAAGCGTATTTTCCAAGCTGGGTACTGGATGAAGACCATATCGCCACAAAAACACTCATAGAAAGCTACAAAGGACTTTTCAACAAGGCGCCACTTGTCGACAAGTGGACGTTTTCCACCAACGCCGTTTCCATCATGGGACGCTACGGCATTCCTTGCATCGGGTTTGGCCCTGGCTTTGAAGAACAGGCCCACGCCCCCAATGAAATCACAAAAAAAGATCATTTGGTAAAGGCCGCCGCCATGTACGCCGCCATTCCAAAAGCCTATATCAACAAAATCCAATCCTAAAGGAGTGATTCCATGAAACCGAAGTTCAAAGGCAAACATTTCATTACGTTACAAGAATGGGAAAACAGTCAAATCGATACCCTGCTTGACGTATCAAAGACCCTCAAGGAAAAGTTTCTGAACAACGAAATTACCAACTACTTGGAAAACAAAACAGCCTTTTTGATGTTTTTTGAACAGTCCACCCGTACAAGAAATTCCATGGAAGCGGGCATCGCCCAACTTGGAGGCCACGGAAATTTCTTAGATACCTCTACCATGCAAATATCCCATGGAGAAAAAGCCAAGGACACAGCCATCATCCTTTCGAGTTATGGACACGCCATCGCGTGTAGAAACTGTTTTTGGGGCATTGGCAATCAGTTTCTCCGCGACATGGCGCAACATGCCACAGTCCCCGTAATGAACTTGCAGTGTGACCTCTATCATCCCATGCAGGCTTTGGCCGATCTCATGACCATTCAGGAAGTGAAAAAGACCACGAAAAATCTCAAGGTATCCATCATTTGGGCGTATGCGACCTCACACAAAAAGCCAATCAGTGTCCCACTTTCACAAAGTCTTTTGTTTCCACGCTACGCAATGGATGTGACGCTCGCCCATCCAAAAGGCTACGAACTTCCAAAGTGGGTCATCAAACAAGCGAAAGACAACGCACTGAAAAACGGTGGAAGTTTCAGAGTCACGAACAACCAAGAAGAAGCCTACAAAGACGCAGACGTCGTCATCCCCAAAAACTGGGGAAGCTGGGTATCCAACCAGTCCAAGGATGTCCTTGATGACACACTTGAATCAAACAGACACTGGAAATGCACACAAAAACTCATGGCACTTGCAAACGACACTGTAGCCTACATGCACGCACTGCCTGCAGATCGAGGCAACGAAGTGGAAGACATGGTTATTGACGGACAACACTCAATAGTGTATCAGGAAGCGGAAAATCGTCTTCATACTGCCAAAGCCGTCATGGCCATGACCATTGGAAACAAATAAAAAATGCGACCATATCACAAAGATATGGTCGCACTTTTTCAATAAAGCTGTTTGTTTTTTTCCTTGTATTCCTTGAAAAGTTCCAGGCATTCTTCACGGTAGGCTTCCTTGGTAACGAGTATGGATTCGTCCTTTTGATCCTTTTTGAAGAATTCATAAATGAAATCATCACGAAACCCTATCGCGTCAGCATCTTCGGGTCTGCATCCGTAGATGACGTGTTTGATGTTGGCCCATATTGTGGCGCCAAGACACATGGGACAGGGGTAAGCTGTCGTGTAGAGTGTGCAGCCACTCATATCGTGCGTGCCCAGGGCCTTTCCGGCTTGTCTTATGGCGTTGATTTCTGCGTGAGCTGAAGGATCAGCGTCTGCCAAGACGCTGTTGGAAGCCACCGACAGTACAGTGCCCTCAGGGCCAATGACTGCTGCACCGAAGGGGCCGCCCAAATCCTGGTTCATCGTTTCACGTGCACGTGCAATCGCTTTTTGCATCACCTGTTCATCCAGATTCCTGTTGATTGAAATCACCCCATCTTCAAGTTTGCTTAACACATTATTATAGCGCTTTCATGTTATTTTATCAATGCGCGCAGTGAATTTAAAAGCTATTTTATTATATGAAGAAAATTTTCAAATTAACAGTGCTCGTCATTCTTAAGTCTCTCAAGCCATCGGATAAAGAGAATTTAAAAGGAAATTAATAAAGGAATGCCTTTTATTTTGACGTCCTTTTTGCTATAATTTATGAGAGTTAAAAGGAGCGATTAATATGTTGGTGTTGGTCGGTGCCAGTGCAAGTGGCAAGACAGAAATAGCAAAGCTCATCATCCATAAATACAACTTCAGTAAAATGGTGACCTACACCACTCGTGAAAAACGGTCGGGTGAAGTAAACGGCGTGGATTATCATTTCATTGATGAAGATACGTTTCAAAAGAAAAAAGCATCAGGCGACTTTGTAGAAACCACAACTTATAACCACAACCACTACGGTACGGCTTTCAGTGAAACCGGCAAAAAGAAGGTACTTATCGTGAACGTGGAAGGCGCCAACAGTCTTTATGAAAAAATACCGAATGATTTGGTGATTTTCCTTTTGCATTCTCCCGAAAAAGTAAGAGAAGCGCGTATGCTGAAAAGAGGCGACTCTTTAACTAGCGCTAAAGCTCGCCTTAAAAAGGATACGGCCCTTTTCAGACGTGACAGACTCACCCACGTCGATTTTGTCATCGAAAATGCGAAAAACATCGGTCTTGATGAACTTTCAGACCACATTTATTCGCACTATATCAACCACCCAAAAAACCAGCGCTAGCGTCTGGTTTTTTTTAAAACAATAAAAAAAAGGAAGTGTTCTAATGGAAACGATTATTCTCAATCACCCACTCATCAAGCACAAACTTGTCAAGCTCAGAGACAAAAACACCAACACGAAGGAATTCAGAGAAGCCCTCAATGAAATTGCAGGGTTCATGAGTTATGAAGCCACAAAAGATCTCACCCTCCAAATGACGGATGTGGAAACCCCAATTAAAAAAACACAAGGGGAAGTGCTTAAGAAAAGTGTTGTCATCGTTCCAATCCTTAGAGCGGGGCTGGGCATGGTTGACATGATTCAAAATCTCATTCCCAGTGCCAAAGTTGGTCATATTGGACTATTCAGAAACGAAGAGACTTTTGTACCCGAAGAATACTATACCAAGTTGCCGGCAGATTTGGAGCATGCTACAATATTGTTGTTGGACCCCATGCTCGCAACCGGTGGTACAGTCAAGGCGTCTTATGACATCCTGAAGCGTCATGGTGCCACCGATATAAGGTATCTGGGCATCGTAGGCGTACAAGAAGGCCTCGACGAACTTGAAAAACATTGTCCTGACATGAAAACCTATCTGGCCGTCAAAGACGAAGGCCTCAACGAAAACAGATACATCGTACCAGGCCTCGGTGACGCAGGAGACAGACTTTTCGGCACCAAATAAGGAGGGCTTTATGGAATCTTTTGTATGCACAAAAGAAGAAATCAGGCAACTTGAACAGGCGACAATGACTAAGGAAAATATTGATTCGTTCACCTTGATGAACCGCGCAGCCAAAAGACTTTTCGAATTCATACTCAATGAAAAACTGATTCAGGACAATGCAAGAATACTCGTGTTTGCAGGCACGGGGAATAACGGCGGAGATGCTTTTGTGCTTGCGCACATGCTCGCGACTTCAGGCTACCATGTCAAGGTCCTCAGAGTCGGGAACACAAAAAAAGCGAGCCCTGAAAACAAGCAAGCATTCAAACTCGTAAAGAAATCCCTCAATGTCACTACCATTGAGGAGGGCTCTGATCTTCAAAATCTTCAGTCACTTTTAAAAGCGAGTGACGTCATCATTGACGGCTTGTTCGGAGTAGGCCTCGACAGACCCCTCACTTCACCATTCAAGGAAGTGGTTGAACACATCAATCTTGCTGGCAAGCGCACCATCAGCATTGACATCCCATCGGGTATCAATGCGGATAATGGTCTTTTGCAAGGCGATGCCATTATTGCGAGCCATACACTGATCGTAGGGGCCTACAAGCCCGGTAATCTTCTTGGGGATGCACTTGATACACATGGCCTCTCTCACTTGATTCCAATTGGCTTGAAACAGGATTCCTTGAACTCCAAATTCCTTATTTCTCTTGATGATGCCAATGATTCCATCGAAAAAAGAAAACACAATACCCATAAATACCATTACGGACAGGTCATGGTTATTGGTGGAAGCCCCGACATGCCAGGTGCGCCTCATTTAAGCGGGCTTGCCGCGCTTAAAACAGGCTCGGGACTTGTGCGTCTCGCGTTTGACAAGGCGACCAAGCAAGCTGTTTCGCCGGTGGCCTATGAACTGACTTATCATACTTATGATGCCATTAATGAGTTGCTTGATAAAACAGACAAGACCACGAGCATCGTTTATGGGGTAGGCATGGGTGAAACCAATAACCAGGAAGCCTTTCTAAAAGCCCTTATTGAAAAGAAAATCCCAATCATAATCGATGGCGACGGATTAAAAGTGTTAAAAAATATTATTTGGGACTTCCCTAATTCGCTTGAACATGTTATTATAATGCCGCATGTCGGTGAGATGGCAAGACTTCTCGATCGAGCGTCAAAGGATATAATAAGTGATCCTTTAGGTGCCCTCAGCAGTCTCACATCAAAAACAAACATGACCGTTGCTTTAAAAGGCCCGGCAACGCTCATCGCCAACCGTGACAGTGTAACGTTCCTTCAAGCGAAGAACCCAGGACTCGCCACCGCAGGCAGTGGAGACACACTCGCAGGCATTACTGCAAGTCTTCTGGGCAGACATATGCTTCCCTTAGACGCCATGCGTCTTGGCGCAATGCTTCATTCCAAAGCCGGTTTCTATGCACGTGAAGCCCTCGGCGAGGAATCCTTGATAGCGAGCGACATCATTACTTACTTGCCACATGCAATCAAAGACATTAAAAAGTAATGTCGCCCTACGGAGGGGTACCCAAGGGGCTGAAGGGGCTGGCTTGGAAAGCTAGTAGTTCGCTAAAACGAAGCGGGAGTTCGAATCTCCTCCCCTCCGCCATTTATCTATAACAGCCACCAGACATTTTGATTTGTCCGGTGGCTTTTTTAATGATGCTTGATTATTGTGTTGCTAATTCTATAGGCTTTTGATAAAATATAGTTAGAAAGTAATAAAGTAAGAAAAGAGGAAAAACTTATGATAATTGAGTTAAGAAAAAAATCACAAATAACAATACCCAAAGAAATCATAAATTCTTTACAGTTGAAAGAAGGCGATTACTTGGATATAAGCACAAGAGAAGGTGCAATTTTAGTGGAACCTGTCTCAATTTATTCAAAAGCCTACGTTAAGAAACTGGAAAAAACAATCATGAAGATAAGCGAAGAACCTGATAAATATACTGAAGGACCGTTTTCATCAATAGAAGATGCAATTGAATATCTTGAATCAAATGATGATAAAGAGAAAAAAAAGAAAGACAAAAAAGATTGATTTGAACTATCAAATAGTATTCTCACAGCACTTCAAGAAATCATTTGATAAATTAGAGGTCTCTGAAAAGAAAGTGTTTTATAATAAATTGAAATTATTCATAGATGATCATCGTCATCCGAGTTTGAGAAGTAAAAAAATCAAGGGCATTAGCATGCTTTTTGAATCAAGTATCAATATGTCCATTCGAGTTATCTGGACTTACAAGGAGAATGATTTAATCATCATGTTGGATATTGGTCACCATGATGTCTTGAAAAAATATTAGCACGGCTATCCTTTCAAAGGTGAGGAAATTGTGTGGTAAAGTCGCAACATATTAAATAAATCATTATGAATGAAGTATGATAAACACACAATGAATAAACAAAGCCATTTGACGATTTACTGTTCTCAAATGGCTTTTTATATATTTTGCAAGCGTTCCTTGACACATGTGCAATAAAATTTGGTTGTATTATGGCATGGGTATACTTATAATTAGTCTGAGAGGTGAGAAATATGGGATTTGGAAGCAGACTTTACGAACTCAGAAAACAATCGGCACTGTCTCAAGTAGATGTCGGTGAAAAACTCGGTGTTTCCAGACAAAGCGTCAGTTTGTGGGAAACCGATCAGGCCACGCCTTCAATCAAGAATCTTATTGCCTTGTCCAATCTATTTGGACTTTCTTTGGATGCCTTGATCAATTCCAATAGTGATGCAGACCGATTTTTGAATTTGACCACAGATCCTGAATACGCCCTCACTTATGAAGAAAACAGGAAAATCATTTATCGAAGAGATTATCAGTATATCAATGATTTTAAAGTGCTGAGCGTAGTAACTCTGAGTCTGCTTTTCCTTCTTTTTGCTTTGTTTCTATTTTTAAGTGCGCTTTTTCAAACGCTTGAAGTGGCCAGAGTTCGGTTGATAACTGGCAATCTAATGATAATTGCAGGCCTTCTTATATACCCTCTTTATGTGTTTATCAATACGAGGAAGCGTATTAAACGTAAACTGGAGCCAAGTATTGAATTATACAAGCATTCATTTCATTACACTGAAGGCTTGTTAAGATTAGATAAAGACTATACCCATATAGATTATTACATAGATAAGAAAGATTATGCCATCTTGTATCTGATTGATGGAAAAAGACTCTATCTGCCTAAAGAAGGTGTGTCAGGAATAGATGGATTTTTAAGGGAACGGGCTGCAAGAAGAACGAGAAGCAGACCCTTTTGGAAATCACTTAAAAAGAGACATAAAATACAAATAAAAAAGGGGTGATTCAATGAAAAAACTGTATTTCGGTTTCATGCTTATGCTTACGGGTTCGATTATGCTTGCAGGCGGTCTCATAGGTGGTGGTGCGGTTGCCGGAGGACGCAATACAAATGTCAATTTCTTTTATGACATTGTGGATTCTGAAGTCGGCATGACGTTTGTAGTTATCGGCACATTGATTTTCTTGATTGGTCTGATGTTTTCCATACGTTATACGTTTTTAGAAAATCAATCATAAGCAAGCCATTTAAGGGTTGCTAGGGTATTCAGACATTCAATACTCAGCATTTACCAATGCAATCCCAGGTTCAATCAAACATTTTATCTTCTAAAGATTTCAGTGGAGATAGACTGTTTTTTTGATGTAAACTTATTGACAAATAAAATTGTTCGATATAGAATTGTTTTATATAAAACAAATGAGGTGCGTCTATGAGTGAAAAAAGAATTGGTCCGGAGTTCAAAGCTCTGGGCAACATCATGAAGCGGTATTTTGAAAGTGCGAGTTCTCTCAAATACGTTAAAAGCATTACAGGTGAGAATACTTTTATTTTGAGTTATCTTGCGAAAAATGCTGATGAGCCCATCTATCAAAAAGACATTGAAAAAAGGTTTTCCATTACACGTTCAACCACCTCTAACGTGCTCTCACTCATGGAAAAGAAGCATCTTATAAAACGAATGCCGGTTGAAAACGACAAGCGTCTCAAACAGATTGTACTGACAGATGAAGCCAAAACCCTTCACGCTGACATCGTAAAGGAAATCGAACATTTCGAGACGACCATGCGTCGTGGATTCAAAGAAGAAGAAGTTGATAAGCTTCTATCCTTCATAGACCGGATCAAGACCAACCTGGAAGAAGCCCAAAAAGGCATAGAAGGAGATAAAGACCATGTTTAAAACCCTCGCAAAATCTGTACGTGAATATAAGAAGGAAAGCCTGCTGTCTCCTTTTTTTGTGACCCTCGAAGTCATTTGTGAAATATTGATTCCGCTTATCATGGCCATACTCATTGATGAAATCCTTGCCAATGACATCACGAGTCTCGTATTGCTTGGCAGTGTGCTCTTAGGTCTTGCGATGCTTGCGCTATTCTTTGGTTACTTGAGTGGTAAGTACAGTGCAGTAGCTGCGTCAGGGTTTGCCAAAAACATTCGTAAAGACATTTTCTACAACGTTCAAACCCTATCATTTGCCAATATCGATCGGTACTCGCATACAGCTCTTGTCACACGAATGACCACGGATACGACCAATATCCAAAACGCTTACGGCATGCTCATAAGAATTGCGATGCGTGTACCGCTTATGCTGATATTCTCAATCATCATGGCGTTTTCCATCAATGTAGAACTCAGCTGGATTTTCCTATTGGCCCTGCCGGTATTAGGTCTTGGCCTCTTTGTCATATTCAAGACAGCCATTCCGGTTTTCAGACGGGTCTTCGACAAATATGACACACTGAATGGATACGTACAGGAAAACATAAAAGGCATTCGCGTCGTCAAAACCTTTGTCAAAGAAGACTATGAAAAAGAACGCTTCAAGAAAAACAGTGAAGATATACGCGATGATTTTGTCAAAGGTGAACGCCTTGTTGCGCTCAACCAGCCTGTATTCCAGTTTGCGCTTTATGCGGTTATGACTGCCGTATCCGTATACGGGGCCTACATTGTCGTTTCCACATTCGGTGGCTACAATGCAGCGGGCAACCCCGTTTGGGGCGAACTTTCAACAGGCAACCTTTCAAGTCTCATCATTTATGGCATGCAAATACTCGCAAGCCTTATGATGCTTGCGATGATTTTCGTGATGTTCACCATCTCGAGTGCATCCGCCAAAAGAATCGCGGCCGTACTTGATGAGAGAAGTGATCTCAAAAATCCTGAAAATCCCATTGAAACTGTTCCTAACGGTGCCATAGATTTCGAAGATGTTTATTTCAAGTATAAAAAAGATGCTGAAGCCTGGGTGCTTGAAGCCATCAATATTAATATTCCCAGCGGATCAACGGTGGGTATCATCGGAGGGACCGGGGTTGGGAAGTCAAGCCTCATCAACCTTATAAGTCGATTTTATGATGTCAGCAAAGGGCGCCTTGAAGTTGCAGGCCATAACGTGAAAAACTATGACCTTGATGTCCTGAGAAAAGAAGTAGCGGTCGTACTTCAAAACAATGTGCTCTTCACAGGGACCATCGCTGAGAACATTCGCTGGGGCGATGAACATGCCACAGATGAAGAAGTCAGACACGTTGCAGAAATCGCCAGCGCCCATGAATTCATCATGGAGTTTCAAAATGGCTATGATAATAAAATAGAACAGGGCGGATCCAACGTATCAGGTGGACAAAAACAGCGCCTTTGCATTGCCCGAGCACTGCTTAAAAAACCAAAAGTCCTCATCATGGACGACTCCACCAGTGCAGTCGACACCAAGACCGAGGGTAAAATCAGGAGAGCGCTTCGTGAAGACCTTCCATCCATGACCAAAATC
The DNA here is from genome assembly GCA_018400615.1 of bacterium. Taxonomy (GTDB): domain Bacteria; phylum Bacillota_I; class Bacilli_A; order Izemoplasmatales; family Izemoplasmataceae; genus M55B118. Next base: position 16,872 of record JAGYML010000009.1, read on the forward strand.
ATCATCTCACAAAGAATCTCTGCAGTGGAAGATGCTGATCAGGTCCTCGTCATGGATCAAGGCAGAATCGTAGCCAGAGGCACCCACGAAGAACTCCTCAAAACCAGTAATATTTATGCTGAGACCTACGCCATGCAACAAACGAAAGAAGGTGGGGCCAATGACTAAGAAAGAAACGCTCATGCGCCTCATCAAGGGCCTGTTCGCATCCAATAAAAAAGCCATGATCATCGTATTGATTTCACTGATATTCTCTTCGGCCGGCATCATGTCCATATCCGTGTTCATCCAGCTCATCATCGATGAAGCGATTATGCCCGCACTCACACAAGGATGGTCGACGGTCTCTTCAACACTTTTCACCATTCTCACTTTCATGATTATTCTTTACAGTGTGTCTGTCATCGGTACATTGATCTATACACAAATCATGGCCAAAATCGGTCAACACTACCTCGATGACATCCGCAAGGAAATGTTTGAAAAGATGGAGTCTTTACCCATAGGCTACTTCGATCAACGTTCACATGGTGACATCATGTCTTACTATACAAATGATGTGGATACCTTGAGGCAATTCATCACTCAAAGTCTAATCCAGTTTGCGATGACGCTGCTCACCTTGGTTTTCGTCATCGCCGTCATGCTTTATTACAGTTTCTTTTTGACCCTTTTCGTCGCCATTGGTGCCTTTACCATGTTCAAGGTAACCGCGCATATCGGTGGAAAGTCTTCAGCATCCTTCAAAGACCAGCAATATTCAATCGGTCGCCTTGAAGGGTATGTCGAGGAAATGATGTATGGACAACGCGTAGTCAAATCATTTGTACGCGAAGAACATGCCAAAAAGGATTTCGACAAGGAGAATGAAAACTGGTTTGAGGACTCCAAAAGAGCGCGCCACTACGGTAACATCCTGATGCCCATCCTTCACAACATCGGTAATCTGATGTACGTTTTGCTGGCGGTACTTGGCAGTGTGCTTATCTACTTCAGTGTTACAAACGTCGGGTTCAGTGGCATTTATCCATTCTCCATAGCCCGCGTAGGGATTGTCGTATCGTTCTTATCTCTATCCCGTCAGTTTTCACAAAACATCCGCATGATAAGCCAGCAAGCCCCCATGGTCGGTATGGCACTTGGCGGGGCTTCACGCGTTTTTGAATTCCTCGCACTCGAAGAAGAACAAGATACCGGCTACGTCAAACTCGTCAACTGCATCGAACATGATGACGGCACCATCGAGGAAACAGACAAAGTCACCAATGAATGGGCCTGGCGTCATCCCCACAGTGATGGGTCTGTGACCTATACGAAACTAAAAGGCGACATCGTGCTTGAAAACGTGGATTTTGAATACGTTGAAGGCACCCCGGTTCTAAAAGACATCTCCATATATGCAAGACCCGGTGAAACCATCGCACTTGTGGGTGAAACCGGCGCAGGCAAGACCACCATCACGAACCTCATCAATCGTTTTTATGAAATCCATGAAGGCAAGATCCGTTATGACGGCATCAATATCAAGAAAATAAGGAAACCGGATCTCAGAAGATCATTAGGAATTGTGCTTCAGGATACCAATCTCTTCAGCGGCACCGTCCGCGACAATATCCGCTACGCCCGCATGGAAGCGAGTGAGGAAGAAGTCATAGAAGCGGCCAAGACCGCCAATGCCTATGACTTCATCAAACACCTTCCAAAAGGCTTTGATACGGAACTTTCGGCTAACGGGGAAAACCTGAGCCAGGGTCAAAGACAGCTTATCTCCATCGCCCGCGCGGCGTGTGCAAATACGCCGGTACTTATCTTGGATGAAGCGACGTCTTCAATTGATACGAGAACCGAAGCGCTTGTACAAAAAGGCATGAACCAGCTTATGGAAGGCCGCACGGTATTCGTCATCGCCCACAGACTTTCAACGGTCAGAAACTCCGATGCCATCATGGTCATGGACCATGGTGAAATCATTGAACGTGGCGATCATGACTCCTTGATCGAACAAAAGGGCATTTATTATCAGCTTTATACAGGGGCCCTTGAAATGGAATAGAACTTTAAAAACAAACGAGATCTCGAAAGCGCGAGATCTCGTTTGTTATTTGGATATTTAGGCTTGAGCGGGTTTTCTTTTCTTGTAATATGTCTCAAGTTTCATGCTGCCTTTCAAAAGAAAATACACACCGAAAATCGCAATGTACATCCACATCCTGTCGTTTTGTATGAAAATAAGATGAAGCCCGACCATGGCATAAAAAAGATACGCGAACTGGTGAAGCTTCTTCCAGCGTTTCCCACCGACTTGTTTCCTTACAAACATGAAAGACGTCAGTGTCAAAGGCACCATGATTAGAAAAGCTAAAATGCCCAGATAATAGGCAATGGTGCCACTAAAAACGCCCACATCTTCAAGCAAGTATTCAGTGAAAGACACTGCGTGTGGCAATAAAAGAATGGAGGCAATGATTGACAGCTCAGCTCTTACGCCCATCAGGCGTTTCCAAACCAATCCTCGGTTCAAAACGCCTGTATACATGACAACCAGAAAAATACCGAGTGCTACATATCCCAGACTCACGATGGTGGCTTCCGCTTCGCTGATTATGAGCGCAGCGAGCGCAAAGAAGGCGTAGATGAAGTACCTGTAACGTTTAATGGATCTGTTTAAACCTAAAGAAAGCAATACTGTGAGAAGCGTGGTTGCAAGTATGATGGTCATCAGTCATCGTCCTCCTCATCTTCATCCTCATCGTCTTCAGTGGCGGATGCCATGGCATCCAAACTGACGCTATAAGTCGGATTTGTGGATCCGGCAATCGCATCCAGTGTATCATCAACGGGTTCTCTTATAATGGCTACTACAAACACTGCAATGAACAATATAAGGACTATCGCGTTACGCATGAGAACCACTCCTTTATAAAAAGGGTATCAAACTAGCGAATATATCGCAAAGGAAAATTGTACTTATTTATGCTGATTGCCAAAGCATCTCCAAAAAGTTAATTCTCTTATCCTTGAAGATCTCTTTTCTGATAAACGGTAAAGCCCACAAAACCAGCGATGATACCTAGAAGCGTTATGACTGCAGCCGTAAGGGGTTTAGCGTCTTCTATGGGCATCCTCGGCATGTACTCATAAGGTGACATGTTGAGCATCCATTCCTTGAAATCGAGCATATTTCCAAAATACAGAAGGATGAAGGCGAAGGTGAGATAAAGCCACAAAAGCCATGTCTTTGTAGAAGAGAGTCCCATGATTAGAGCGCCAAGCCCTAAAAATGCGAATATGGCGGGATAAAATGCAAATCCTGAGATGAAGACCGTATAGAAACTGAAAGGCTCGTCCATCACGCTCGCTGAAGCGACGTACATTCCAAGAACCCCAAAGAACAACAAAACAAGACTTGTAATGAAGCCTACAAATACATACGTTAAAAAGAGACGGGCTCTTGATAGATTGTTTGCATAAAGCTGAAGCGTTCTTCCTTTTCTTTCTTCACCCGTGAGACGCACGAGTATCATAAGGGCTCCGAGTGTGGCTGCAACAACCATGACGCTCATTACCGTAGAGAGAAACTGTGCTTCAAGAGACCCCCCGAGGGTATCTGGGATAAGGTCTTGAAGCTGTTGGTTGCTGTCAAAGAAAGCGGTGAGATCCCCGAATATGGATCCGTAGGTAATCCCTAAAATGAAGATGACGATGATCCATGTGATAATGGAGGTTCTAAGCAGTCTGAGTGCAAGGCCACTCGGTGTCTTGAGAAACTTGGATGCTTCCTTTTTGCCTTCCTTGGCTTTGAAGAGTCCACTGCCAACATCGCGTCTGTTATTCAAGTGGTAGGCGAATGCGAACAGAAGAAGCGCAAGCATTAAAGCAATCCAAAGTGGCCAGGTGTAGTTGTTCACAAACGTCTCAGTCCTATGCAGCAAACCAAGAGGGGATATAAAGGATAACCATGGTGCGCTGACATCGCCGAAGGCTCTCAGGATGTAGAAGAATCCGAGCGTGGAAAAACTGAAAGTGAGCGCAGTGCGTGTGTTTTCAGTGAGTTGGGCAAACAAGGCCGCAAACCCTGCGAACACGATGCCTGAAAAAGCGAGTGAGAGTCCGAATACGAACGACCCTGCCCAAGTGAATGAACTGTGCGCGAAAAGTGCGAGACCAAACCCGATAAGAACGCCAATAAGCAGATTGGCGAGAATGACATAAAGCGTGGCGGCTACGATGTTGGCGATTCTTCCAATGGGGAAACTTTTGATGAGTTCGAGGGTGCCATCCTCTTCATCCCCGCGCGTATAGCGGGTCATCATGAGAATGCTCATGACCCCGGTTGTTGCAAGCATGAAGACATTCATTTCAATTGCAAAAAGGGACGCCGGACTGGGCGTTTCTATGCCAAAAGGCTTTCCAAACATCGCAATCATGGCAGGGTTTTCCATAAGTTGTGCCATCACGGCCTGCTGTTCAGCACTTGGGAAAAGTTCAGGATAGGCGAAAGCCACTGCAAGCGTCAGGGCAAATATTCCAACAGTCCATGCCACAAGTTTTATTCTTTCTCTTCTTAGAATCAGCCCAAGAAGTTTGAAGGTGCCTTTAAAGCTGTTTCTGTCCATGCTTACGCCTCCTCATAATGGCGCATGAAGAGGTCTTCAAGCGTAGGGGGTGTGCTTTCAAGGGCCTCTATGCCGTAAGGATTGAAGGCTTTTAGAATTTTACCGATGGTGTGGGTCTCAACTTGGAAGGTGTAGGTCGTGTGGTTGGCATCGAGGTCAAAAAGACCGTTGATGGATTCGATGTCCTTCACGGGTTTTTTGGTAACAATGCGTACGCGGGTTCTTGTAAGGTGTCTCAGGTCCTCGATTTTTCCGGATTCGATGATTTTACCATCACGAATGATGCTGACCTTGTCACAGAGTTTCTCCACTTCACTTAGAATGTGAGAGGAGAGAAAGATGGTTTTGCCTTCTTTTTGGACCTCGCGTACGGTTTCTTGGAATACGCGTTCCATGAGTGGATCAAGGCCACTTGTGGGTTCATCAAGGATATAGACATCCGCATCCTGCGCAAAAGCGGCAATCAAGGCGATTTTTTGTTTGTTGCCTCTGGAATAGCTTCTGCATTTCTTTGTGGGATCAAGTTTGAAACGTTCAATCATCGCATTTTTCTTTTCACTGTTGACTTCGTTTTTAAGCCCAATCAAAAGATCGATGACTTCGCCACCGGTGAGATTTGGCCAGAGGTTGACCTCACCTGGCACAAATGCGACATTTCTGTGAATGTCAACAGCCTCCTGCCAAGCGTCCTTGTCAAAAACTCGAGCACGGCCGTCATTGGCTTTCAAAATACCTAAAAGAATCCGAATGGTGGTGGTTTTACCAGCCCCATTGGGCCCGATGAATCCGTAGATATCCCCTTTTTCCACGTTCAAGTCTATGCCTTTTAACGCTTCTGTAGACCCAAAGTTTTTTTTGAGATTTTTTATTTCAATCACACGCATGGTAAGCACCTCTTTTGTTTTACTTGGTATTTGAGTCCATTATACGCCAATTTATCCAGTCTTTACAAGTTAGTATGTAAGGCATATCAATTTATGATAAAATAGAAATGAAAGATTAAGTTAAACGCTAAGGAGTCAATATGAAATTCTTTGATCGCTTGTTGATGGCCTCGCTTTATTTGGTTACTGGCCTTTATTTTTATAACCTGACCCTCTCCATCATGGATATCGCGGGGTATGTGCTCGAAACCGCATCGGATACCTTGTTTTTGATATTTGCATTGGTGTCACCATTTTATTTCTTTTTGAGATGGTACATGAATAAAGCCTTTGCACGGTATCAGTTATTCATTCTTTCCCTGTTACCTTTGGTTTTATACCTCATATGGACGATTGCGATTACCGTATTGCTTGGATAGGAGGCGCCCATGGATTCCATTACGTCTTTCAATAAAAGCATTCTTTTAAAATATATAGACAGTGCATCAACTGTCGTGGATGCTACGTTAGGCAATGGCCATGACACGCTCTTCTTGGCGGAACACGCCAAAGAAGTGCACGCCTTTGATGTACAAGAGAGTGCCTTGAACAAAGCAAAAAAGCTTCTTGATGACCACGGGGTTACCAATGTAATTTTTCATGGAATGAGTCATCACCGAATGGATGAGGTCATTTCAAAGAAAGTACGCGTGGTCATGTTCAATTTCGGTTATCTTCCTGGAGGCGACCCCACAAAAACCACAAAGACCCATTCATCCCTCATAGCGCTTGAAAAGGCGCTTGATAGGCTTGAAAAAGGCGGCGTTGTGACTTTGGCGCTCTACCCCGGACACAAAGAAGGCAAAAAGGAAGCCAAAGCACTGGAAGCTTACGTCAGTACTCTTGAGATGACCCGGTATCAAGCCATTGCCTATAAGCCTTTAAACGCAATTGAGAGTCCCTATTCCATCATTATTGAAAAACGAAAGGATTGATTGTATGTACAGACAAAGAATCATCTCCGCAATGCCCTTGATTTCATTACTGTTGTTTCTTTACAGTGGATTCGTGCTTGAAGACTGGATCCTGGGGCTCACATTTTTTGCTTTGGTGCCCCTTTCCACATTGCTATTGTCTTCTAAACCACTCAAAAGGATTGTTCAATCGATGCCACTTATTACCATCGTCGTATTTCTTTGGCTTGCACTCGGACTTGACATGGCGCATCCGGGATGGGTGGTCTTCTTGGCCATTCCGCTTTCAGATATGCTGTACAACGGAAAACTGGAACCAAGAAAACTCATCAGTGTATTCGTGACCGGGGCGTTTTTGGTCATCGGATTTGTTGGGGATGCCTGGCATCCAGGGTGGCTCGTATTCCTGTTGATTCCGATTTTGAACACACTCTTTTTCCCGAAGAAAAACTTCAATTTCAATCACAAGGCATTCTTTACTCAATTCAGCACGGGTTTTGAGTCCACTCAAAACACAAACAAAAAACATAAGAAGACTGCCGATGATGAAGACATCATCATCGAAGACGAAACATACAGATAAGGAGCATTCATATGGATAAGAGAGAAAAGGCAAAACGCCTCAAAAAATTGAACTCTGAACAGTACAAGGTTACACAAAAAAATGGTACCGAAAGGCCTTATCAAAACGCCTATTACAACAACACAGAAGAAGGGCTGTACGTCGACATCGTCAGTGGCGAAGTGCTTTTTACCAGCAACGAACAATATGATGCAGGATGTGGCTGGCCGAGTTTCACGAAACCAGTAGGCGAAGTGAACATCGATCTCGATACGACTCACGGCATGCGCCGTGAAGAAGTCAGAAGCGTCGAAGCCGATTCTCATCTGGGCCATGTGTTCAACGACGGCCCACCTGAAGAAGGCGGATTGCGCTATTGCATGAATTCTGCAGCCATGCGCTTTATTCCCAAAGCCAAACTGAAAGAAGAAGGCTATGGTGCCTATCTCAAATACTTTGGCGAGGAGGAATGACCATGAAATTCCTTATTGCCCCTTCCAAAACCATGGAACCGACATTGAACTGTGAGGCCAACACGATTCTTTTTCCAAAGATGCGTGCCACCATGCTTGAGTATTTGAAATCGATGAACAGAGAAACCCTTAGAGAATTTTACGGCGTATCACAGGAACTCGCCGATTTCAATTATGAAAGAGTGCATGATTTCAAAGAAAACAACCATGCGCTTTATACGTATGTGGGTGAGCAATTCAAAGCCCTTGAAGCGGAATCATTGAATGAAGAAGCCGTAGCGTATCTCAATGATCACCTGATTATTCTGAGTGCCATGTATGGCGCTGTGAGACCCTTTGACTGCATTGGCCTTTACAGACTCCCCATGGGCCTCAAGAAAGACAATAAAAAGTTTTCCAGTCTCTGGCGGGATACGCTGGAACCCCATTTTCAGGGTGAAACCCTGATCAACCTTGCCAGCAAGGAATATGCAGATGCCCTTAAAGGCCTCCCGATGACACGAATCGATTTTATGATTCCCAGTAAAAAAGGCGGGTACCGAAAAGCCCATGCGATGGAAGCGAAAAAAATGCGCGGTCTATTTGTGCGGTATGTTGCACAAAATAAAGTCAAAGGCCTGGAAGGTCTAAAATCCTTCGACTGGGAAGAGTATGCTTATGATGAATCCTTGTCCAACGAGGGCATGCTTGTGTTTAAAAGGGCGTAACCGGCGTTCATAAAAACCTTGTAAAAAAGTCCCATGGTCTTTTGTGAATTCACACGAACAGATGACTTTGAAACTTAAAAAACACTGTCGAAAAGAAGGTACGCTTATAATCGAACCCTCAAACCCAAATAGAAAGCCAAACAATTTGGCTTATACACCAAGAATGCAAAGCCTTACGCGCGTAAGGCTTTTATTTTGCAGAAAAAAAGACACGGAATTCCGTGTCTTTGTTAAGGAGAGGGGAGGCTTAGAGTTCGAAACAGCTGCCCCCGATAAATTCACGCAAGAGTGAATTGCATGGGACGTGGCGGTCATCGATGTCCTTGAAGTATTTGAGGAACTTGATGAGTCTGTTGGCGGTAATGAAGTACTCGCTTTTGCGTGGGATGTCCATAAGGGAATCGAGTGCATACTTTTTCATGACTGAAAGTTCATAAGAAAGGGCGCTGTTGAAGATGTAATCGGCCCCTTCTTGGTGAGGATAGATCCATCTGAATTCACCTGCGCGTACAGAAGGCCACATGCCAATGGTTTTGCTCGCGGGGGCATTTCTGAATTTCTTGTCACGCACAATTCTTCTTAGAAGACGCAGGTTGGTGATGCTGATGGGGTTGTGGTTGTCGATGTTCATTTGCAGTTGAGGACTGATGAAAATCTTGTATTTCTGATGTTGAGGAATCAGTTCAGTAAGGGTTTCGTTGAGGGCATGAATCCCTTCAATGATGATGGGGTTGTTTTCACTGATTTGCATTTTCGTATAGCCATTGCGTTTTTTCTCCATGAAGTCAAAGATTGGAATTTTGACTTCTTCACCTTGAATGAGGTCAAGCATGTTCTGGTTGAAAAGATCGATGTCAAGCGTGTTGATGTGTTCGAGATCGATTTGGCCGTTCTCATCGGGTTCTATCTTGTCACGGTCAAGGTAATAGTTGTCAAGTGAAATCATGACCGGTTTCAACCCTTGTGAAAGCAGTTCAACACGCAAGCGGTTTGAAAATGTGGTTTTGCCACTTGAAGAAGGGCCGGCAATTGCGATGAGACGGATGTCGTCGTTGTGTGCCTTGATGGTGCGCCCAATTTCAGAAAGCATCTGATTATGCTTGGCTTCATTGACCTGGACAAAATCCACTAAGGCGCTACTTTCGGCGTGGTGGTTGATTTGAGCGATATTTTCAGCATCAATACGCTGGCTCCAGCGGTTTGCTTGTCTCAGAGTCCGTCCATAAGAGGGGGCGTCTTCGAACTTGGGAATCTTTCCATTCACTTCGGCGCGAGGATACTGAATCAGGAATCCGGGTGGGTAGGCTCTTAACTTAAAGCGTTTGAGATACCCCGTAGAAGGCACCATGAGTGCATACATGTAGTTCATGTAATCGCCGGCCTGATAAAAGTGGACCGTATCTTCAGGACGGTATTGGATAACATCGATTTTATCGTCATATCCGTGTTTTTTATAAAATTCAATGGCTTCTTCAGTATTCATTTTTTTACGCTTGAGTGGAAGGTCTTCCTCAATAAGACGGGTCATTTCCTTGCGCAATTTATTGAGTATGCCACTCATGTCGCTGCCTTTTTCCAAATTCAGAATATGACAGAACGTGGTTCTTGAAATACTGTAGTTGAATTTGAATTCAAAATCCGGGTAGATATTGTGAAAGGCCATGGCCACTAAAAAGCGTAGTGACGCTTCATACGTATGAATTGCCTCGGAATGCGTCGCATCAAGAAACTCCACTGTGGCGTCATAATCCACTTCATAGTGAAGTTCACGTAAACGGTTGTTGACAAGCGCAATGAAATACTGCTGGTCCTTGTCTTCAATGAGATCCAGCAAACGCACTTTTTCCTTGAATGTTTTCTTTTCGTTGTTAAGGGTTAGTGTAAACATAGACATTCTCCTTCAAAACTAATGGGTAACATACCATTATATCAATTAGTTTTTGTTTTGCAAGCGCTTATTTTTATAATTTTAGCTGGGTTTTATAAATAGTCCTTCAAGCAGGGGACTCCTTGCGTAGAAGGGCCAATTGAGTTCGATCGGTGAGTATGGCTCCAAGGGGAGCGGTTATGAGGATTGAAAGCACTGCAATGGCCAGCATGGTTTCACCACGGTTGATGCCCATGGACAGAGGAATGGATGCGATGGAGGCTTGCACAGTGGCTTTGGGTAAATAGGCGAATACGACGAAAAGCCGTTCTTTTTTTGTAAGTGGCGTGTGTTGCGTTGCGAAGAAAGATCCGATGCTTCTTATGAAAAGTGCTCCGAGAATCAAAGCAACGGCCATCAGACCGACTGTGGGAATAAGGGTGATGTCTACCGCCGCGCCCACTAGTACGAAGAGAAGCAGTTCTGTGAATACCCAGATACGCTCATACTTGTATACAAGGCGTTTAGCAAGCAATTGATAGCGAGCCAGCAAGGTAATGCCCATCGCGAATATGGCCAGTAATCCAGAAATCATGAGTATGTCTTCAAGCGCAATGAATAAGAATGAAGCACTCAGAAGAATCATGATTTTCCCTGTATCACGTAGGTGGTAGTATTTGAAAAGTCTCACAAAAAGCTCCCCAAAGACCGCGCCCAAAAGCACACCACCAATCAACGTGACTGGCAGGAATAAAAAGGATGACAGTCCAGCCTCACCTGTTGTGTAACTGCTTATCAATGCCGTGAACACTACAATCACATAGATGTCATCTACAGAAGCTCCGGCGAGTATCATCTGTGGAATCTTCTGATCGGTCCCCTTTTTCAATTTCATCATTTTAAGCATTCTCGGTACGACGATAGCGGGTGAGACAGCCGCAAGTATGCCCCCGAGGATCGCGGCTTCCAAATAGGTAAAGCCCAAAAAGATGGGGGCGAGGATAACCACTGCCAACAGTTCCAAAGAAGCCGGAACAAAAGCCAGAAGAATGGCGGGCCGTCCCACCGTTTTCAAATCGTTCAAATCGAGGGACAGTCCAGCTCTAAGCAATATCACAACCAACGCAATCTGTCTGAGATCAAGAGAGATGTCAAGGAGGCTTTCATCAAGCAAATCAAGGACATAAGGTCCAAGCAGCATCCCCGTAAAAATCATTCCGACAATCCTTGGCAAACCAATTTTCAAACTGATTTCAGACAGAAACAAGCCGGTGAGTATAATGAGTGCAAGTGATAAAAGCATAGTCTGGCCTCCATAAATGTCAATTACATGAAAAGTGTATGCCAAAACACCTTGGGTGTCAATGTGAAAGGGAGGAGCTTAACACTTTATTAATCACGCTCAAGATGGTAAAATTTTATTGTTTCCTTAAAAAAGGGCTTTTCAACCATATAAATTCATGGTAGAATGATTAAGGCTTTTATGGCCCAATGCCGCTTTAGCTCCAACCGGTAGAGCAGATCCATGGTAAGGATAAGGTTGCTGGTTCGACTCCGGCAAGCGGCACCATTTGAAATTGACAATAGCTTGCTTCGGCAAGCTATTTTTATTACCATTAACCAGGGAGGCAATTTATGAAAAGAATACTCGTCACAGGGGTCACCAGCGGAATTGGTGAAGCGTTGCTTCGCCACTATGTGAATCAGGGCCATTTCGTCATAGGCATCGCCAGGAATCAAAAGAAAATCGATGCGCTTTCGAAGTCAATAAAAGAAGCCAATTATAAAATTTATCGTGCGGATTTTTCCGCATTAAAAAGTGTGCGAAGCCTTTCTGAAAAAATCCATGAAGCATACGGAGATGGTTTGGACATCCTCATCAATAATGCAGGTCTCGTATCAAGTGGAAAAACGTTCACTGAAGATGGCTTTGAACTTCAGTATCAGGTCAATCATCTGAGTGGGGTGCTTTTGACACTGAACCTTTCACCTCTATTGATGAAGCGCAATGGGCGCGTAATCATGACCGGAAGTGACGCCCACAAGAAAGCGCGCTTTGAACGCGAAGACATTGAAGCCTTGACGCATTACCATGCGATCAGGAGCTATGCAAGAACCAAACTGTACAATCTTATGTTTGCCCACTGGCTCAATGCCTCACCCAAGACCCCACACTGTTACGTCGTATCGCCTGGGCGTGTCAAGACGCCCATCGGCACCAAGGATACCTCGGTTTTTCACGCCACTTTCTGGAAGCTCTTCACCTATTTTGGAAAAGGACCAGAAAAAGTCATAAAAACTTATGATTATTTGATAAAAACGCCTAGCTCAGAATTGACAGCCACCTATTATCATGACGCAAAAGTTCATGAAGAAAGCCCCCTTGCACAACACCAGTCCAATATCGATGCCTTGATGGACAAAACACTGAAAGACTTGAATCTGGACCAATAAAAAAAGGAGACCGCGTCTCCTTTTTTCTATTCCACCACGATTTCGACAATGTCGCCATCATTGGATTGAATGTCTACGAGTTTGCCCACAGTACCCGCTTCAATCATATCGACAATGCTGGAAAAATCAAAGTCGGGATCGATTTCCTTGAGTTTGTCCAGTTTTGGAATGCCCTTCTTGCCGGGTGATTTCAAAACCATTTTTGCGAATTCCAGAGGAATCTGAACGTTGACCTTGTCACCATCACTGCTTAAAATTCGGATCTTGAACATTTTGAAAGCCTGTTTCTTAGGGGGCTTGGGACTCTGCTCATCACTTTTTACTTTGAGGGCTTTAAGCAATTCAGAGCCTTCTTGTGGTGTGATCGTCCCTTTTTCAATCATTTGAAGTATTTTGAGTTTTTCCTCATTCATTGTCTTCACCTCCAAGAAGATTCATGGCTTCTTGTGAACTGATTTCGCCATTGGCCAGTCTTTGAAGTACCTGGTCCTTTTCATAGTCCATCGGTTCATCGGAATCGTCATCCGTATAACCTAGGGCCGTAATGACTTCGCTGAGTTGTTTCTTGACTGTTGGATAAGAAACTTTCAATTCTTTTTCCAGTTTTTTGATGGACCCCTTGTTCTTGATGAAGAGTTCAATGAAGTAAAGATTTTCCTTTGAAAGATAGTTGAATTTTGACAATTGAAATTCGCCACTGATTTCAGTGTGGCAGTTAGAACACTGAAGCTTTGTTACATAGAGATCCTGTCCGCAAATGGGGCATTCTCCAATGACATGTTTAGCCATATAATCACTCCTTAATATAGTTTGATGTACACAGTCGCATCTTTTGACTCAACTGTGATGGTGGTATTCTTGGCATACTTGAGCATTTCAATCAAGGTCTCTTTTTCAAGCGTCCACTCTTCGTTCTTGCTCAGTTGTTTGTGCAATTGGTTGACAACCGCAAAGCGTATCAGTCCAAGTGGTAGAGGCAACGCAAAGAGGATGCGCAGGAACGCTCTAACGGCTTTTGATTCATCGTGAGGGTCCACATAGAGTTTCACAAAACGGGCCTTTTTCGGCTTGTCAGGCAAAAGGGTATGGTGCTCCAAAAGCGCATGGGCCTGAAAAATACTGATTTGACCATCCGCCAAATCGTTAAGGACTTCAAGTTCGTTCATAAACACCTCCGGGTATTGAAAAGGGTTCTATACACACATTATAGAGCGTGCAAACAAAAAAGTCAAACATAAAATGAAATAAATTAATATAAATGTTAATATTATTAAATTATAATATGCTACACATTTAAAATATAAACAAAATAACTCAATTTAAAATGTTTTTATATATTGATTCAGTCAACTTTGTAGAAAAAAGGACGGCTTTGGTATATAATAGATAAAGATAGGATAAGGACACATTACGTAAGGTGATACAATGACTCGCTATCGTGTAGGGATCGATATAGGCAGTACAACCATAAAAGTCGTCGTGGTGGATAGTACCAACACCATCATATATAGAACATACAACCGACATAAAAGCAGCATAACCAAATCATTGCAGGTCATGTTCAAACAACTCAAGGATCGCTTCAGCGATGAAGCGATGCATTTTAATTTTACAGGCAGTGCGGGCCTTGACCTTGCAAAAGCCATCAAAGCTCAGTTCACCCAGGAAGTCATCAGTGCCACTTCGGCCTTGAGACACTCAGTCGAAGGCATTGATGTTGCAGTCGAACTCGGTGGTGAAGACGCAAAAATCATGTTTTTTGACGGCGTCAATGTCGAACAGCGCATGAATGGAACCTGCGCTGGAGGGACGGGGGCGTTTATTGACCAAATGGCTTCCTTGCTTGATACGGACGCAGAAGGGGTCAATGAACTTGCCAAAGACTATGAAAAACTGCATGACATCGCTTCAAGGTGTGGGGTATTCGCGAAAAGCGATATCCAGCCCCTGCTCAACCAGGGGGCCAGAAAAAGTGATATTGCTGCGTCAATCTATCAGGCGATTGTGAACCAGACCGTAGCCGGCCTTTCCCAAGGGCGAAAAATCAAGGGGAAAGTCGCGTTTTTAGGGGGGCCTTTGACCTTTGCGAGCGAACTGAGAAAACGGTTCATAGAAACATTGAACCTGGAAGATGTGTATATGCCGGAATTCGGTGAAGTATTCGTCGCTTTTGGGGCAGCGCTTGAAGCCAATGAAACACCCCTTACGATTGACACGCTCATAGAGAATATTTCTCAGTATAGAAAAAGTCATAAAGAAGGCTCACGTCAGCGAATCGAACCTTTGTTCAAAGACGATGAAGAGTATGAAACATTCAAAAAACGGCATGCCAACGCATCTTTGAAAAAGATGGACCCATCAAAGTATGAAGGCAGTGCGTATCTTGGCATTGATGCGGGGAGCACTACGACCAAAATGATACTCATTGGCGAAAACGATGAGCTGCTATATGATTTTTATGCCCATAACAGAGGCAACCCTGTTGAGATAGTCAAGAACGCCCTTGTCAAAATGTATGAAGCGATTCATGAGGGCATCATCATCAAACAAGCTTATTCCACAGGCTATGGTGAAGCCTTGATCAAACACGGCTTCAACCTGGATGGCAGTGAAGTGGAAACCATCTGTCACTATGAAGCAGCCAAGCATTTCAAGCCGGATGTTAATTTCGTAGTGGACATCGGCGGACAGGATATGAAGTGTTTCAAAGTCGAAGATGGCGTGATCACCTCAATCATATTGAATGAAGCCTGCAGCAGTGGCTGCGGTTCTTTCATTGAATCGTTTTCGGAATCCCTTGGATTTGAAATAGGCGATTTTTCAAACATGGCCCTTACCTCAAAGGCGCCTGTGGACCTTGGTAGCCGGTGTACGGTTTTCATGAACTCCAGTGTCAAACAAGCCCAGGCGGAAGCCGCTTTGACTGAAGACATCAGTGCAGGGCTTGCGATGAGTGTCGTGAAAAATGCATTGTACAAAGTTATCCGTGCCCATGATGTCAAGGAAGAATATGGCAACAAGATCATCGTGCAAGGGGGCACTTTTACCAATGATGCTGTCTTGCGTGCCTTTGAGAAGGAAACCGGTGCGGACGTTACAAGACCTTCTATTGCGGGGCTCATGGGCGCTTTTGGCGCTGCGCTTTTGGCCCGTGACAAGGCAAAAGCCTACGATGTTTCTTCATTGCTCAATAAAGAAAACCTCATGACTTTTACCTATGATACGAAACGCGCCATTTGCAACAAGTGTGAAAACCGGTGCCCTCTCACGGTCAATATTTTTGGAACCGGTGAAAAATACATCAGTGGCAACCGGTGTGAAAAAGGCGCCGGTATCAAAGTGAGTTACGACGATGTGCCCAACCTTTATTTATACAAGTACGACAAGCTTGCGTCCTATAAACCTTCAAAAGACAAAGCCTATAAACTGAGCGTGGGCATTCCATTCGTACTCAATATGTATGAAAACATTCCTTTCTACCAACCTTTTTTCGAAGCCTTGGACATGAAAGTCGTCTATTCGAGTCGTTCAAGCAAGAAACTCTATGAACGCGGTCAGGATACCATTCCAAGTGATACGGTATGTTATCCTGCGAAGCTCGTCCATGGTCACATCGTTGATTTGCATGAGAAAAAAACCGATATCATCTTTTACCCGAACATGCCTTACAACGTGATAGAAAAACAACATGGCGACAACCACTACAACTGTCCTGTCGTGGCCCATTATCCAGAAGTCATCGACGCAAACATGACTGATATCGACCTTTCCAATTTCGTCATACCCTACGTCACCTTTGAGCACAAGAAGAAGTTTCTAAGTGCTATGAAGGATGCCTTGAAACCATTTATAGAAGTGAGCAAAAAGGATCTTTCAAAGGCTTATGATGCCGGGATGAAAGCTTATGCGGACTTTAGAAAAGACATTCAAAGAGAAGGTGAACGCGCTCTTGAATATGCCAAGGCCCACAATCTCAAGACCCTTGTGCTGGCAGGAAGGCCTTACCATATTGATCCGGAAATCAACCATGGCATCCCGAAACTCATCAGAAGTTTCAATGTTGTGCTGATCAGCGAAGATGCCATCAACCATCTTGCAGACAAGGAAAAAGTGAACGTCTTGAACCAGTGGACCTACCATACAAGGCTTTATGACAGTGCTCGCGCCGTTGCGAATATGGACAACGTAAACCTCGTTCAGCTGGTGAGTTTCGGCTGTGGGCTTGACGCGATTACGAGTGATGAAGTCAAGACCATTCTTGAGAGCAAGAACAAACTCTACACACAAATCAAGATTGATGAAATATCAAATCTTGGCGCCATCAATATCCGCCTGAGAAGTCTGCTATCCACCATGAACAAAGAAGGTGACACCCATGGCCAAGCTTGAATACACTGAAGAGGGACGCCTTTTGTTCACAGAAGAAATGCGTAAGGAATACACCATCCTCGT
>JAGYML010000090.1 GCA_018400615.1 bacterium
CCCACTTGGAATATTAAGACTAAACCAATCAAAATGATGGTATTAACAAAAGATGTTACAAAAGTTGAATCACTAAATAAATTGAGATAATTGGATATTCCACCAAATGTTGGATTGGGGTCAAGGATACTCGTGAAGTTAAAAAAACTATTGTAGATATTGACCGCAAAAGGGTAAAAAAGAAATACGCTGATAAATATCAACATCGGGGTGAGAAATAACCATGGGGTCAATTTACTTTTGTACATCCAATTCTCCATTCAATCACAGAGGGTGTAAATTTTACACCCTCTAATAATCTAGTTTTTGTTGATAAAGCTTGATATCAAATCAGTTTAAACCAGCAAAACTCTCTAATGCTTCTATGATTTCATCCATTGAACCTTCTAGGTAAGCTGCAGATTTTTTGACAAGTTCTGTGAAAGAACCTGCTACAGATGCGTCTGATAAGGGTAGTGTTGCAGTATCAGTTCGACCGGGCATCGTATTCATGGAAACTGAAATGCCATTTAAATCTTCAACAACCGCGCTGGGATCGGAGGGAATACCTCCTAAACCAGCATAAGCTTCAATAGCCTCTGTATTAGTCTGAGCTTTAATAAATTCAATTGCTAATTCCCTCTTAGCTTCATCCTCCCAAGCTTGGCGGGTGATATAAAAACCTGAAGTGAAACCACTTTGCATGAAATATTTATTCATCCCACCCTCGGATTCAGGAATTGCCGGGAATGGCATCATAATGGTTTCATCGGGGTCAACACTGGTCCCTTCGATGCCACCTGCGAACCATGATCCATCAAGAATCATTGCTGCTTGGCCTGATTTAAATAATTCATTTGCAATTTCATTTTTCTGATTTCCACGCGTATCCCCGAACCAACCTTCATCCGCTAATTGATTGAGCATACTTAATGCTTCCACCCATTTTTCACCTTCAGGGGTGCTTGCTGTTCCAGTAAAACTACCTGGTTCTGGAATATTGAAGAAAGCATCCGGTCCATTGAAACCAAGGACAAGATGTTCAATCCAATAATGAGGTACATCTTCTGCGCCAAAGGCAAATGGAATAATGTCTCTCGCAATCAGTTCGTCAGCAATATCATGATAATCTTGCCATGTCCATACATCTTTATCTAAATACGATGCAAGTTCACCTGTGAAAAGTTCGGTGTTTACAAACACACCTTCTACAAACCCTTTAATAGGTATGGCATAGGGATCTAAGACATTGTCTGAAATATTCGATGCATAATCGGGATATTCGGTGCGAATTTCCTCGATAGATACAACCATATCATTTTCTACAAATGGTGCTGCAGTTGCTCCTGTAAAGAAGAACAACACATCAGGCTCGGTTCCACTGTAAAATGAAGACACCACACTGGTTTTCCAAATTTCATTCGATGTAGCCGATGTATCATTAATCATCACATCATGATCAATTTGAAATTGTTCAATGATTTCTTCATATACTAAAGCATTGGGATCTGTCCCCCCAAACATACTCACGGTCTTGAGTTCAGAAACTTCTTCTGAATTTCCGCAAGCAGCTAAAGTAACTAATAACACTAAACTAAGAATACTCAGGATAATTTTTTTCATTTTTTACTCCTTTTAATTAAGTTCATCTATAGTTTAGCACTAATAAAAACGCTTACAAACAGACTTTTATTCATATTTGTTGTCATATATTCATAATACAATAAAATTTTATGAAAAGTTTTTCTTAACCGTTAAAAAACCACCCTCTTCTTAGTAACAAGGATGGCTTAATAAATGATATTTGTGTTTTAAAGTTATTTTAGACTTCCTTCTACAAATACTTTTTGGATGGATAGATCGGGGGCCATAATGACAAAGTCTGCCAGGTAGCCTTCTTTGATCTGACCCAGTTCATGATCGACTTTGAGAGTCTTTGCGGGATGATACGATAGCATTTTGGATGTTTTGATTAAATCTTCACCTAAGTTCATGATGTTTATAAAGGCTTGATTCAGATGAAGCGTCGAGCCGGCTAAAGTACCATCTTTCAAGCGGGCAATACCTTTTTCCACAAATACTTCTTGCCCGCCTAATTCATACGTGCCATCGGAAAGACCCTTGGCTCTAATTCCATCCGTAATGAGCGTAATTTTATTCCTTTTAAGTTTGAGCAATAATTGCATGGCTTTATCAGAGGTATGGATGCCATCGGCAATCAGTTCGGCTTCAATGTCATCATAAAGAAGCGTCATGCCCACTAAACCTAAGTCCCGGTGATGAAGTTTACTCATCGTATTATAACAATGCGTGACCCGGTGAATGCCTTTTTTGAGGGCTTCTTCCACATCATCTTCCGTTGCGGCGGAGTGGC
>JAGYML010000091.1 GCA_018400615.1 bacterium
GTTCGCTGATCAAGGGGTCTTCCTTGGCCTTTTGATTAAATCTTAATAGGTAAAGTGTATGGTCGATGTTGTAGTCACTTAGAATTTTATCAATGTTGTAGCCGACGGTTTCAGTAAGTAGCTTGGTCGCTTCCGCTTTGGGTCTCAAGAGTATATCGTTGATGGTGCCTGTTTCAACGGCTTTCCCCTTGTCAAGAATCGTGACGGTGTCACAGATTTCCTTGATGACGTGCATGTCGTGTGAGACAAACACGATGGTGAGGGATTGTTCCTCCTGGATTTTCTTGAGTAGATTC
Organism: bacterium; assembly: GCA_018400615.1. Lineage (GTDB taxonomy): Bacteria > Bacillota_I > Bacilli_A > Izemoplasmatales > Izemoplasmataceae > M55B118. The sequence continues at coordinate 297 of JAGYML010000091.1, forward strand.
AATATCTGTTTCACGCTGCTTTGATCAAGCGCGCTTGTAGGCTCGTCGCAAAGAAGGATTTTCGGTCTGTTGATGAGGCTTCTTGCAATGCCGACGCGCTGTCTTTGTCCGCCTGAGAGTTCTGCTGGGTAGCGGTTTTTATACTCTGTAAGGCCTACGGTTTTTAGAAGTTCATCGGCGTAGGCCTTGTCGTTTTCGGTGGGGGTTCTGAATAACGTAATCGGGAAAAGAACGTTTTTGTAGACGGTCTTGTTTTCAAGCAGGTTGAAAGATTGGAAAATCATCCCAATCTTTGTTCTAAGCATTCGTGTGGACTCCTTGTTGACCTGCCTGACGTCCGTGTATTCCATGATGTCGAGCGTGCCCTCGTCGTGGGCTTCGAGTTGATTGATGATGCGGATGAGCGTGCTTTTTCCTGCACCACTTGGTCCAATTACACCGTGAATGGTGTTCTCCAAGACATCCATGTCGACACCGTGAAGCGCGTGTTCGACTTCGTCTTTGGTGGTGAAGCTTTTTGAGATGTTTCTGAGTTTGATCATGGAATCACTTCTTTCTAAATAAAAATGGCATTCGCAATGAATGCCATCATGAAGACATCATTGTTAGGCATTCGCCCCTGGACACAAGCACCTAAATCAATAGGTTGCTGCTACGTCACAGGGTGTCCGCCCTCGGTAGCTCTGAATGATAGTATTTACTTTTGTATAAACTTTACATGATACGCGCATAGTTGTCAACGAAATGCCTTATGAAAAGGTTCCCATCATTTATTGATAGAATATGTAAGGGAGTATGCGGGTACCCCAATTTATGATACACTTATAGTAACAGCTGAAGTAAGGAAGTGTGATTATGCCTCTTAGAAAAGACCCCCTGCTCGAAGAGCTCTCTGAAGTCAGAGACGCCCTTAAAGAGCGATTCAAAGAACCAAACGGGCGTACACCGATTGTCTGCAAAGATGATGCGCTCAAGGAAATGGCCAAGAGAAAACCGCTGAAAAAACCAGACTTCAAAGCAATTCAAGGCTTGGGCGACGTGTTCATTGAACGCTACGCCGAAGATTTTTTGCGTGTCATATACAAGCACAAGCAAAACGAAATCGGAGAAGTCAAGGTTTCGAGGCAATCAAGAAAGACCCTGGCCGATTACAAGGACAGACTCACAAACATCTCAAGAAGAAACCGTAACCTATATACAGGAAAACTCTCACGAAAACTCGGGGTCGATATGTACAAGGAGCACCTTCATGAACTCAAGGAGTTCATGCTTGGCATTCACACCAAACCGCTCCGACTTACAAACACCAAAGGTGCGGCCGCTACCCGCGAGATGGAATTGTTCCACAGACACCTCACACTTCTATATAGACAAATCAACCGTGAAGCCAGAGAAACCGGCTCTTATCATCTTTCAATCGCCTATCCGTTCATGCAGGGAAAACTTCAGGGCGAGGGCTTTGAAATCAAGGCCCCTCTCATGTTTTTTCCGGTCAAACTTGAGCGCAAAGGGTATGACTTCTATCTTTCTTTTGACAAGGACAAAGATGTCCTTTTCAACCGGGACATCCTACTCGCCAATAACAAGTTCAACAACCTTGGCACCATCAAGGACTTTCCTGATTCCAACGAATTCAGTGTCAAAAACATCGAGAAAATCGTTCTACCTTTTCTCGAGAAAAACCATATATCAATTACCAAGGACAAACATCAAAAAGGCATGTTCGAACCCTTTGAAGACACCCGCAAGGAAGATTTCAAGAAAGTCAAGAAGGGCGAACTCACCCTTAAACACTATATTGTGCTAGGAAACTACAAGATCCATTCATCCAAAGTGCAGGAAGACATCACCGCCATTCTTGAAAACAAGACCTACAACGAATTGCTGGAAGGGCTCATCGATGATCCTTACAAACCCTATGACTATTCGAAGGAAAACCCCTTTGCGAGTGATGTGAAAAGCACCGTCGAAGAGAAGAACCTCACCTACATCAACGACCTCAACTATTCACAGGAAAAAGTGCTT
>JAGYML010000092.1 GCA_018400615.1 bacterium
AAATGGTACACGAAAGGCACATTTAGGCGTGAGGATTTCTTAAAACTAATAGGAGCCACCATTGATTATTTGATTGACGAATTAGATGTCAATATTATGCTTACCGCTACCCAGGTAATGGATTTGAGAATTAACAAGGAAATCTTAAAATATGTTAAGCATGGCGATCGTATACGGATTATAAGCAATATGCAATACTCCTACCAAGATATAGCTGGTTTGCTTCAATGTGTTGGAATTCATATTGGGCTGCGAACGCATTCTTTAATATTATCTGCTGCTGTCAATACACCAATGATAAGCATCAATTCATATCCAAAAAATGAAGGATTTATGCGATCCATAGAGCAGGATGATTGGATGATCGAAATCAATAATCTGACGTTCGATAGATTGTCAGATTTGGCTATGCGGGCATGGAAGAGCATGGAAAGAACCCGAAAGACATTAAAACCAATTGTTGAAAGAGAAAAATTAAAGGCACGGCAAAGCGCTATGGTGGTGAGCGATTTTCTTGAGTAGATAAGAGCTTTTTGCATTTATTACCTTATGAGTAAAAAAGCAATAGTTATCAAAGCCACGTTCAGCGGGGTATTTTTTATAGTATTATGTTCTCTTATTCGAGGAAAGGAGTTCGCATCCGTATTTTATCAAATCAATCCTTTCTTTTTCACCCTTTGCTTTCTTCTCCCCCTGGTGATGATTCCTTCGAGCTGTCTCAAATGGAAGATCCTGTTGGAGCAAGAGGTTGATCGAGTCAATTTTATATTTCTTTTAAGGGTTTACCTCATTGGATATTTTTTTTCAAATTTAATGCCTTCAAATATCGGGGGTGACGTGGTCCGCTCCTATTACGTTGGTCGTCATATCGGCAGCCAGTCACATGCTGCAGTTAGTGTCTTTATTGAGCGTTTCTCCGGAATTCTTTTGTTGCTTATACTGACTATTCTGGCACCATTGATGAAACCGGAGCTGTACAGACATATGATTGTTTTTTTGCCGGCCTGTGGTGCATTTATCCTTTTAGTTATTATTGCCTGTATAGTACAATTTAAGGAGCCATTGAAACTTCCGGACAAAATCGCTCGATGCATCCTTTCTTGTATAAAAAAGGAAAATCATACCAGGCGGGTTACGAAATATAATAAATTAGTTGATAACCTGGAAGGGTTTTACGAAAGGATTTTAGAACAAGCGGAACGGTTTCATGAAAAACTTCTGGACGCAGTGAAATACCTTCGTTCACATAAAGGTTCTCTCATCAAGGTTATATTATTAACATTATTCTTCTATTTCATGACCTGGGTGAATGTTTATGTAGCATTCACGACATTCGGAGTTAGGCTTGATTTTTGGACTATGTCGGCGCTTATACCTACATCCATGGTTGTAGGGATGATACCGGTGACGTTATTGGGAAATATTGGTTTTACTGAAAGCGTATATATTGCCGTTTTTAGTTTGATTGGTGTCAGCAATTCAGCAGCATTGATTATGGGCCTGCTGCTGAGGCTCAAATTCTTTGTTATCGGCATCGTTGGTTACCTCTTTTATCTTACCTATAGAAGTAAGACGGTGGATTTTGATACCGTACAGAAATTATCATGAGAAGAAACCGGTTTCGGAAAGAGAGTTGCATGATTGAGTTTTGAGATATTACAAAGAGAGGTGGTTAAAAAAGGATTGTGCGTCAGGTGTGGGTTATGTGCTGGTGTATGCCCAGTGAAAGCCATAGGATTCAACGATAATTCTTACCCCATGTCCATTGGTCATTGCACGGAGTGCGGCTTGTGCAACAAGGTGTGCCCCGGAGCGGATGTAGATTTGGAAGGACTTTCAGAGAGGATTTTTGATGAACCCTATGACCCTATGAATTTTCTCGGGCATCAAGAAGAAATGCTGGTAGGGTATCCTACGGATGAAACTATTCGCCGGGAAGGAACTAGCGGTGGCCTTGCAACAGGCCTGCTCGCCTATCTGTTAAAGACAGGTAAAATTAAAGGAGCAGTAGTAGTGGGCATGGATCCGGAGAAGCCATGGAAAACAAAATCATTACTGGCAACGACGGAAGAGGAGATGCGATCTTCGGCAAAGTCGAAATACTGCATCGTGCCGTCCATGGATGTAATCGCTCAAATGAGAAAACAAGAAGGACCGTTTGCCGTGGTAGCTTTACCGTGCCAGGCTCATGGTCTGAGAAAACTTGAATCAGCAGACCCTTCTCTGGCGGGAAAGATTGCTTTTATCATTGGATTGTATTGCCATTATAACTTGGAAAAAGAAGGC
>JAGYML010000093.1 GCA_018400615.1 bacterium
CAAAATCCATTGTTGATTCAACGTGTTTAAACACATGGTGGCGTAACGCGGTCAGATTTTCGAAAAACCAATAAACCCAGTCGTGGGCTTCGTAACAAAATCCACTTTTCAATTCCATGAATCAACCGCCTGTCGCTCTCAAGATCGCAGCCCGACAGATCTCCAACATCACCAATGGCCGACGGCAGGAAACCCATCGTTGACTTGGCTCTGTGCGACGATGATTGTGGGAATAGTTGTCTTTTGCCTCTAAATCTATTCGAATTACGTCAACAAAGAGGTTTAGAACTTACATTCCGCACCTTTGGGCGGTGTTTTCAGAATAACGAAATAGTGTTTAAAATCAATAGGTTGTCGATTTGACTGGACTTTTACATCTTTGAAATCCATAATACCCTTAAAACTCTATTTCGGAGGGGTGATTATGGATCAGATGAATGTGATTACCAAAAAGGTAGATGTCTTTCCTATGGTCAAGTATTACATGGATCAGCTGGGTGTTTATGGTCTTTTTGCAAAATACGTCGAAAAACCAAAGTGTTGCTCCGCTGATCCGGCTCAGGTTCTTTCAGTTATGGTAGCTAATATCGTGTGCGCCTCCCAGCCGCTGTATAAAATTCAACAATGGGCAGCCGATTATATGGATGGGCTCAGCGAATGGGACCATAACGCATCAGACTACAATGATGATCAGCTTGCGAAAAACCTTGACAGACTATTCAAGGCAGATCGAAATTCCTTCATGACCGAATTGTCATCGAATGCCATTGATGTGTATCTGCTTGAAACAAACCAGTTCCATAATGACAGCACATCCATTACCTTCCTGGGTGCATATGAAAACGAAGATCCCAAAGCGGTTAAACTCAAGTACGGCTTCAACAAAGACCATCGGCCTGACTGTAAACAGATTGTTTTCGGCTTGAATATCACTGCTGATGGAAACGTGCCGTTATCGTTTCAATTGTTTGATGGAAATCGCACCGATGATACCACCCATATACCCAATTGGAATGCTATTCGAGAATTCCTGGGAGAACAGGATTTCATCTATATTGCCGACTGTAAACTCTGTTCACAAAAAAATCTCGATCATATTCATGAACATGGGGGAACCTTTATTACGATCATTCCGAAAAACCGTTCAGAGGTTAAACAATTCTATGAATTCCTGAAGACAAACTCCATTGAATGGCAATATGCCTATGAAACCCCAAGTAGCCGAAAGAAGTCAGAAACCATCATATACAATACCTACGAGGGAGAGACATCCAAGAATGGATATCGGATCATTTGGGTTCACAGCAGCGCCAAGGAACAGCAGGACAAAAGCCGTAGAGAAAACAGAATCGCTAAAGCACAAACCGAATTGGCTGAACTCTCCACCCGACTGAATCAGTACCAGCTTAAAACAAAAGAACAGATTGAAAAAGCGATCAAAGAAGCGACCAAGAGTGCATCTGATTTACTCCACATTCAGATCATTGAAGACAAACAAATCGTTCAGCGCCAGATAGGCCCTGGAAAGCCAGGACCCAACACGCAATATAGAGAAGAGGAGACGATTTCCTACCGCCTGGAGTGGGAATTAGATCATAAGGCCATAGAGGATTTGGCCACCCGTGACGGCATTTTCCCTCTTATTACCAATGCACATATCGATGCAGCCGAAGTACTCAAGGCCTATAAAAATCAACCTTTTCTGGAAAAGAGGATGTACACAACGAAGTCCATTCTCAAGGTCGCCCCCGTCTTCCTGAAAAAGCCAAGGCGCATTGAAGCCATGACTTTTCTTTACTTCATTGCGTTAATGATTGTCAGTCTGATGGAACGAAATATCCGGAAAAATATGGCTGAGGAAAAGGTTGAAAAACTTCCCATATTGCCCAACGGCATGAATACGAAAAAGCCAACTTGGAATAATATCAAATACTTCTTTGAAAGAGTTCATCTCGCCCTCATTGAAAAGGAAGGCAGAATCATTCAGGCAACACTGAAAGGGATTACAGCATTACACGAAACCGTACTCAGATTGCTGAGCGTTTCTACCTCAGCATACTCAACGATCCAAGATCGATGGTGGCTGTTTAACAATCCAGCTTCATTACAAATTTCTGATTCAACGTAATTCACACAATCACGCTTGAAACGTGCGAAATGTAAGTTTTAAGGAAGTCAAGGACCTTTTTGCTCAGACGGAACATCTGTTGAAGGAAAGGTCCCTAGAGACTGAGCGGTTATTGAAGTTCCAGGATACCGATAAGAAGTTCCAGGATACC
>JAGYML010000094.1 GCA_018400615.1 bacterium
CTGAAAACAACCCATCACACAAAGACTTTGAAGTCGGTGTGGCACCAGTTATTCAAAAAGAAGACGGCGAGCTTTCAGCCATTCAACAGGGACCAAACGTAGCGATTATGAGTGATACTTCAGATGACGTACGCCTCGCTGCATGGTTGATTATCGAACATCTTACGAATTCTGAAAACAGTGCCCACTTCTCAATGAATACAGGGTATGTACCTGTAAGACAAAGTTCATTCGAAACCTCAGACTATGTTGATTTCCTAGCGCTTGCTGACGAAGATCCTGCAGACTTGACCCCTACAGAACGCGATCAACGCCCATTCTCACTCGCAGCAACCGTTGCACAGGCTCAACAGGATATCTACAACTTTGAACCTGCGTTCCTAGGTGACTTTACGTCATCCAAGGCACGTGATGAATCCGGCCTCCTCTTAGAAGGTATCTATGCTGACACAAGAACGGTCAATGAAGCCATTGATCGTATGCTCAACCAGCTGGGTCAATAACCGTATAAAATTAGTGTACTCCGTCCTTTCCAAGGGCGGATACACTGTTTATAGACACGCATGATTGGATTGATACAATGAAAAAACTTACAGTGGCCTCCCTTTTATTCCTGAGTCTTTTTGCGCTTTCGGCCTGTGGCCCCGCCATCGAAGTTACCTTTGACCTTGAAGGAGAAACGTACGATACTGAAGCACTTGAAGAGCCGGGAAAAGTGGAGAAACAACCTGTACCAAAAAAAGATGATCAATACTTCCTCGGTTGGTTTGAAAGTGATGCCTATGAAACACGGTTCAACTTCGAGACCCGCGTGACAGAAGACATAACCCTTTATGGAGCCTTTTATGAAGGCGACTCGAAAACACCAATCACAGACAGCTTGACGCTTGAACCATCCGATTATGAGGGCAAGACCTTTGATGAAGATGGCATTCAGGAAGTCGGTTTAAGGGGCTATACAGATGGGGATACCGCGGCTTTTACAGGCGTTGGATCCGTACGGTATCTGAACATTGACACGCCTGAATCAACAGGTGTGGTTGAAGAATGGGGTATCGCAGCCAGTGAACATATGTGTGAACTACTCAGCGAAGCTGATACCATTGTGGTGGAGAGCGAACCGAATCCTTCGGTGGGAAAATACGACTCCACAGGCACAAGGACACTGGGGTATGTGTGGGCTGATGATCGCCTCACCAATCTCGAAATGATTGAAAGGGGTTATTCAAAAGTAAGCAGCGCCCCATTATCAAAATATGGAGACCTCATGCAGATTGCCAACCAGAATGCGGCGAATCTCGGTCTCAAGCTTCATGGAGAAGAAGATCCCGATTTTGATCCGACACAAATTGATACCACCATCGAAGCACTCAACGAAAATCCTTCGGAATATGAGGATCACTTCGTGAATATCGAAGGTTGGGTAACAGCTTATGGCAACAACAATCTCACATTGACCGCGGAAAACGAAGCGGGTGATGGCCCGGATCCAAATGGGCCAAGTGTCAACATCTACACAGCATATGAAAATTCATCAAACTTTACCGTCGGTTATAAATTACGCATAGAAAATCTCTATTTCAAATCAAATGGAGAACTTGTGAATTTACCTAGAGCCGATGTGGAAGCACTTGTTTTCGATTAATCAAAATATAAAATACAATACCAATTAGGAGGAACACATTAATGAAAAAGTTTTTTGCTTTAGCACTTGTATTTCTCAGTATTTTCGCCATTGCCGCTTGTGATGACGGCGATGACGGTGATCAAGCACATGTGGATGAAGCACGTGAACGTCTCGTACTTGCAGCCCAACTTGATGATGTGAAAAATGACGTCAACCTACCGACTGAACTTGGGAACTATCCGGATGTGGAAATCGAATGGTCAAGTTCCGATCCTGACATAGTTGCAGCAGATGGCACCGTTACCCGTCCAGAACCGGGTTCTGGCAATGCCAACGTTACTCTGACGGCTACCCTTACGTACAACGAAGCGACAGCTGAAAGACAGTATGCGCTTACGGTGATTGAAGCCATTGAGGAAAACCTCAAAGATGATTTCTCTGCCCTTTATGAAGAATCACCAATGGGTGAAATCATTACGTTGCAAGGCATTGTGACATCACGTTTTAGTGGGGGCGCATTCCTTTATGATGGCGACACCCACATGGCGATTTACGATGCTCCGAACTTTGATATCCAAGACTTGGTTTCTCTAGGTGAC
>JAGYML010000095.1 GCA_018400615.1 bacterium
TTCGAACGCATACGTATCTGACCATCTATCCAGGGCTTGCCATCATGTTGACCATCTTAGCCTTTAACATGGTGGGCGATGCCTTAAGAGATGCGTTTGATCCTAAAATGAGGGAGCGTTAACGATGAATAAAACACTCATTAGTACGAAAAACTTACAAAAATATTTCCCGGTGAGAAGTGCTCAACCGTTCACCTTCAAAAAAGAATACGTCAAGGCGAATAAGAATATCACCTTAGACATTCAAGAAGGCGAAACCTTAGGCATCGTCGGTGAATCAGGGTGCGGGAAATCCACCTTCGGAAGAACCCTCATACAACTCCAAACGCAAACCGGTGGGGCCTCTATGTATTACGGAGAAACCTTGGAAGACTATATGCCAGATTATGTCAAAAAAGTCATCCAAACATTGCCCAAAACCATCCAAAATTATGACCGCGATAACGCTGAACTAAAACGCTTAAAAGCGCTCATAAAGCCACTGCGTGAAACCCCTGAAAAACGTGAAGAGTTGGATGCATTACTAGAAACTTACCGGCTCTTAAAAATTGAATTTGAAAACACCTACTACAACATGTTCAGAATTGTCGGAGGGTTGCTGGCTCATCCAGATTTAAAAGCGGTTCAATCGGTCATGATGGACTGGTATTACGCCTTTAAAAAGCGCGCCAAGATATTAAAAAAGGTGCGTCAAGAAGAAATTAAAATCGTTTTGAATGCGGCGCATTCACATTCTCGCTTAGATACATTAAAAAAAGAATTAGATGTATTAGAAGCTCAAATAAAAACCACCGAAGACGCTAAAAAGGCGTTGGAAGATGTGGCCAAAAAAGATGAACGTTTTGCTCAGTATGAATCGTTCAAAGATGAAGGCATTGATTTATCGAATCTTTCTAAAGCGGAAAGCCGCTACTTGAAAAAAGACTTACAAATCATTTTTCAAGATCCTTTTTCTTCGCTTGATCCTCGCAGTAAAGTCGGCGACATCATCGGCGAAGGCTTACTCATTCATGGCATCTTTGAATCGAAAAAAGACCCTGCCTACCAACAAGCCATATTGGATGTCATGGAAAAATGTGGCTTAGATGCTTCTTACATCAACCGTTATCCCCACCAATTTTCGGGGGGTCAACGCCAACGGATCGGAATTGCCAGGGCGCTCGTGTTAAATCCCAAGTTCATCGTCGCCGATGAAGCCGTCAGTGCCTTAGATGTCTCGATTCAGTCGCAAATCATTAACCTCCTCCAAGAGCTCAAAAGTCGGCTGAACCTTACCTACTTATTCATCACCCATGATTTAGGGGTGGTCAGGTATATTTCCGATCGGATTGGCGTCATGTACTTTGGCCGGCTGGTCGAACTCGCGAGTGCGAAAGAAATCTTTGATCATCCGTCGCATCCTTATACCAAACAATTGCTCAATGCGATTCCTCAACTGGAAGATGATGAAAACAAACTTCCTGAGTGGCCCATCACCTTTGAAACCGATACATTAGAGTTTCGGTACGCGGACGATGACGACGCGGATCATGACTGGGTAGAAGTGAGACCGGGTCATTTTGTTTTAGCCACACTTAAAGACCCCGATTTGAATTTGGAAGGAGGGATTGCATGAGTTTACTGAGTGTTGAATCCCTGCATACGTATTTTGATACCAGACGCGGAGTGGTCAAAGCGGTTAACGGCGTTTCCTTTGAATTAGAAGCGGGAAAAACTCTCGGGATTGTGGGTGAATCGGGCAGTGGGAAAAGCCAAACGGCGATGTCCATTCTCAAACTCTTCCAGAAAAATCAACGGATTGCCGAAGGTCATATTTATTTTGAAGATAAAGAAATATCGGCGCTTTCCGATAAAGAATTAGAACCCATTCGCGGGAATGAAATCAGCGTGATTTTCCAAGAACCGATGTCCAGCTTAAATCCTGTATTTACGGTTAAAAAACAGTTGATTGAAGTCTTGATGATCCATCAAGATATGGATAAAGATGCGGCCACCCAAAGAGCCCTTGAAATGCTTAAGGCGGTAAAAATTCCGAACCCTGAGCGGGTGATGAAATCGTACCCCTTTCAACTCTCCGGGGGGATGAGCCAACGGGTGATGATCGCCATGGCCCTGGCGTGTAATCCGAAGTTACTCATTGCCGATG
>JAGYML010000096.1 GCA_018400615.1 bacterium
TCCAAGAAGATAGAAGGTATCCTCAAGATTTTCCATCCAGTCACCTATCGCACTGTCCACGGCATCTTTCAAGGTGCGTTTTCCGTTTTTCACAGCCCGTACTTCTGCGCCCAGAAGTTCCATTCTGAATACGTTGAGTCTTTGGCGCATCATATCCTCTTCCCCTTGATAGATGATGCAGTCCATTCCAAAGAGGGCTGCAGCGGTCGCGGTCGCAACTCCGTGCTGCCCAGCGCCTGTTTCAGCAATGATACGGGTTTTGCCCATCCTTTTTGCGAGGAGTATCTGACCGATGGTGTTGTTGATCTTATGCGCGCCCATATGATTCAAATCCTCGCGTTTGAGATAGATTTTAGCGCCCCCGATGCTTTCTGTAAGTCTCTCCGCTAAGAATAAAGGACTTTCTCTACCGATGTAGTGCTTGTAGTAATACTTGAGTTCCTTGTCGAATTGCGGGTCTTTCTTTGCGTCTTCAAATGTTTTAGCAATTTCGTTCAACGCGTCTTTCAAAGGTTCTGGGACATACTGTCCTCCATAATTTCCAAATTCATGCATGAGGGATTCTCCTTTAGATTTTTAGTTTGGTTTGATTTTTTAATGCTTGGGTTGAAGCGGTTGTTTCAAGGCATTCGAATCCCTCCTTTAGGTATAAAAAAAGCCCTCTATACGCCTAAATTTGCGTATAGAGGGCGTTGTATTCAACGCGGTGCCACCTCAGTTTGACCAATAACGGTCCTTTGGATACCAACATATCCTTGCCTTATAACGGAGGAGGCCGGCATACCGTACTGTGTTCGGGTATGCACTCATGGATCCATTTCATCAACAGGCATTCTTCGTTCTCAGCACCACGAAGTCTCTTGAAATGCAGGGGTTGATTACTTCTTCCATTCAACGTGTTAGCGTAAGTTTAGCATGTTCTTAAAATTGAGTCAACTGTTTAATCCAATATTTTTTTCACTCTGCCCACCGTACCATCTTCAAGGCGAACCTTGATGCCGTGGGGGTGATTTTTTGATTTCGTCAGGATGGTTTCTACAAACCCTTCGGTGAGTTCACCGCTTCTTTGGTTTTGTTTTTCCACCACTTCGACATGGGATCCGATAGTGATTGAGTGTCTTTTTTGTCCGTCCATGGGGCACGTCCTTAATAGAGAATAGATTTGAGAAGGGCTTTGGCGTGATGCTCGCCTTTTAGATAATAAGTGATTTCATAAGCGAAATCATGCACGGCGCCTGCTCCTCTTGCGGTGATGATGTTTTTGTCAGTGACCGCTTTTTCATCCGGATGGTAATACCCTTTGGGCATGTCTGACTGGGTGCCTGTAAAAGCTGTGAAGCGCTTGTTGTCAAGCAAACCTGCCTGACCTAGAAAACGCGGACCGGCGCATATGGCTGCGACAAGTTTGCCTTCTTGGTAAAACTCTGTCACGAGGTCCTTGATTTCATGGTCGTCATCCACGGTGTTCTTCACGAACTTGCCACCTGGTATCACGACAAAATCATACTCCTTGCGGTTAAGTCCGCTCATAAAGCTGTCGATTTTTATTTTCGTTCCATACGCCAATCTGACATCAAGGGTCTCCCCAAATGTCGCCATGGTCATATCGAAGCCCGCACGGACAAGCAAGTCCCTTGTCCCTACGACTTCCAAATCTTCGTTATCGTTGTGTACGATGATAAGTCCTTTCATGATTAGCCTCCTAATCTATGCCAATTATAGCATCCATCCCCTTGGCCTTACAAATCTTCAGGCTTCAAAAGGGCGGATTTGAATGATCCATCGGATTGATAGAGCGCTTTAAGTACATAGATGCTTCCGATGAAAAAACCGAAAATCATGAGTGTCACAATCCAGATTGTAGCCTTGAAAGGATCCGTTTCCTTGTAGGCCATCCAAATCGCAAAGAGCGTAAAGCCTGCATACAGATCAATCAATGATACAATGCCCCATGGATTTTGCATGAGTTCACTTCCATCTTCAAAAAAACTTCCGAACACAAACCCTTGAAAAAGGGCGATGCTCATGGCCAAAAAGGCCAACCATGCTAGTATTTTTGCTAGTTTCATACA
>JAGYML010000097.1 GCA_018400615.1 bacterium
TAAGGGCTAAAGCCCGGAAAGATTTCTGCCTTGAATACCCCAGCCTAAAGGCTGGGGCTATGTCTCGTTCTTTTCAATTATTCGAGTCAATGTCTTCAAATTGTCCGTCCCTGAAATAGGTTGACCGTCTTAAACGTCAATTTATATGAAACCAAACCTTGTAAGAATTCGCAAAAGCAGAGTATTTTCTGAAGAGTTAAAGCGAAAGATTGTAAAAGAATTTGAATCAGGTGAATTTTCTGCTTTGCAATTGAGTAGATTGCATCAAGTTCATTTTCAGACTATTTACAAATGGATTTATAAGTATTCCAGTATTAACGAAAAAAGTATAAGGATTGTAGAGATGAAAGAAAGCAGTAGCCAAAAACTAAAAGACTTAGAGGCCAAAGTAGAAGACCTAGAGCGTTCAGTAGGACAAAAGCAGATTTATATTGATTATCTTGAGAAGATGATGGAGATAGCGAAAGATGATTTAGGTATTGATGTAAAAAAAAACTATTCCACCCAACTATCAGCTGGTTTAGAGAAAACAAAGAAAAGATGAAATGGTCATTAAATCAGTTATATACGATTTTAGGTATAAGTAAACAGGCGGTAAATCAGTATCAGAAAAAGCAAATGGAACTAGAAGCAAAAATAGCCTTATTGATATTCGAGGTAGATCTTTTGCGATCGGAACATCCTGGTTGTGGGATTGAAAAAATGTATTACACCCTTACCCCGGACTTTATTGGTCGTGACAAGTTCATAGAAATCTTTATGGAACTTGGCTATCGAGTGCAAAAGCCAAAGGCCTACCACCGGACCACTTTTCCAGTCCATTCAAAATATAAGAACTTGATTCAAGGGCTTATGGTAAGAGATATGAATATTATCTGGCAATCAGATATTACCTACTATATGGTCGGAGATAGGTATTACTACGTTGTATTTATACTTGATATTTACACGAAAAGGATACTTGGGTATGCCGTTAGTGATCATATGAGAGCGGAAGCAAACATGCGTGCGCTGAGGATGGCCCTAAAAAACAGTAGGGGGAGTTTACAGTATTTGATTCATCATTCGGACAAAGGGAGTCAGTATATTTATTTAAAGTATACGAGTCTATTACAGAGCAAAGGAATATTAATTAGTATGGGGGAAAAAGCCCAGGATAATGCCTACGCTGAAAGGATTAATGGAACCATTAAAAATGAATATCTGCGATATTGGCCGATAAGGACCTATGAGGAGCTAAGAAAAAAAGTCAAAGAAGCTGTAAATCATTACAATACCCAAAGGATCCACAACGAACTTCCCATGAAAATGACCCCAGCGAAGTTTGAAGAAGTAATTTTGAATATAGAGAGCCACATGAAACCAACGGTGATTATTTATGCCGAGGGAAACGCTAACATCCGGGAGGCATTGAACCGCCACGATTTTGAGCCCAAAGGGGAACCACTAGCTCATAATTGTCCGATAAAAGCGTGATTGCTCATAGACTTATGCTTATCAATCTCAAATGCAAAAAACGAATCAACTCTAAAATCGGTCAAGGGTATATAAACGGCTGCGTGCCTCGCCGCCCTTGTCCAATTTTAGACTTGATTCAAAAGAGCATTTAAGAGTTGAAATCAAAAAAAAAAGTAGATTTGAGATGATTACGAAAAACAAAAGACAGCGTTCAGTACACACAATTATTAACCAAAAACGGTCAACCATATTTAGGGATTGACAGATTTTCACTCTTCACTTTTCACTCTTCACTTTTCACTTCCACCTTTCACCTGTCTTCACAACCTTTCTGTAGTGTTGTTTCCCTTCTTTCGAAATTATTTGCAGGTAGTAAATCCCCGATGGAAAACTTTGTGTTGGGATAGTGAACCCAGTTTGTTCGATGGTTTGTTGGTAGAGTAGTTGACCGTGGATGCTATAGATCTTGAGTTGACCGGATAGAAATTCCGGGGTGGTTTCGATGGTAAGTTCTGTGTGGAATGGATTTGGGTAGAGTTTCAGGGCCGGGGAGGCTAGTTGATTAGGGAGGTTCAACAAATCGACCAG
>JAGYML010000098.1 GCA_018400615.1 bacterium
TGAAATCTATTAAACTCATGGTCGTGCTCGTTTTAGGGCTTATGCTTTTTTCCTGCGAGAATGACCCCCCTGACATCACAAGTATCAACAACCCTGAACCATTGATAATAAGACAGTTCGAAAACACAGATCATACCCTTGAAGACACGTTGGATGTCACTCTTGAAGATGACACCACGAAACGTGTCACCATTGACTGGGAGAGGTCCCTTCAGGATTTTGAAGCCTTGGAACCAGGCACATTTGAAATTGAGGGAACTATAAAGAGTGAGGCTGTTGCCAACCCGCAAAACCTCAAGGCCGTGCAAACCATCACTGTGGAAGCGGCGAATGTCAACGAGGCGCTTGATTATTCAGACGCCACTTATTTCACTACGATGTATGAAACGTTTGAACATCCTGACAAAGACGCCATGAATACTCTGTTCGTGCCAAGCGATGCAGCGATTCAAAGCATTCTTGATTTTCTTGAGATGGACCTTGAAACCTTGATGGATCAGGACGTTTTCGAACCCTTGATGCTCGATCACATGAGCGCTGAGAGCATATCTTCAAACCGTCTTGAGACAAACATACCAGGCGTCTACACAACCCTCAGAGACAAAGACCTCGTTGTGGAAGGTGAAATGGGGAGTCCTCAAATCGATGGGCAACACAGTCTGATTGAAAGCTATGAAGTTGAAGATGCCCACATTCACGTCATTGATGGCATGATTCTCTCAGACGACACCTTGAACATGGTGGGATCCGGAGTATTTGATGATGATTTGCAGGCCAGACTTCTTGATATACTCAGAAATGAGGGCTTCATCAATGATATCTTGCTAGGGCGCAAGTTCACAATCTTTATCCCGAGTCAATCCGCATTGATTGAGTACGCCGATACGGAAGGAATCTCACTGAATGCATTCTTGGAGTCTTCAGAATTCGAAACCATCATCCTCAGCCATGTGGTACGGGCTGAATACAGTGTTGATGATCTGTACGTCGAAACCCCAGAACTAGAGTCTGTGAGTGGCGATATCATTGACATCACGCTAGAAGACGATGATCTCTACGCCAACGATGTTTTGATAAGCGACACAGAAACCATTGACCAAATGGGCACCCTGCTGACCATTGACGCCATTTTAACGTTTGAAGATGAGTAACGTACGTCCATAAAAAAAGTTGATCAGCTGATCAACTTTTTTTTAGGTTCAATCCACTCTGAGTGCTTCTACAGGATCCTTGTTCGCGGCGAGTCTTGCAGGAATCAATCCGGCAATGAAAGTAAGGAACACACTCACGAATACAAGCAGGAACACTGCGTAAAGAGGTAGTTGGGCGATGTTACCAATATCATCCACAAGCGCCTTGATAATCCAGTTCAAGGGGAAGGTGAGCAAGTAGGCGATAAAGATGCCTATTGAGCCTGCGGTGAAACCAATGAGCATGGTTTCCGCGTTGAAGACGCGAGAAATGTCTTTTTTCCTGGCACCGAGGCTTCTCAGGATTCCGATTTCCTTGGTACGTTCAAGGACACTTACATAAGTAATGATGCCAATCATGATTGAGGATACGATAAGCGAGATGGCAGAGAACGCGATGAGGACATAAGAGACGCCATCGATGATATCGCCTGTGAGGTCCGTCACTATGCTTGCTATGTCGGTGTAGATGACTTCCTCATCTTCGCTTTTGTCTTCGTTGTAAGCATCAAGATGCTCAGTCACTTCATCCTTGGCACTGAAACTCACTGGGTATATTTGAATGCTTGAGGGGGTCTTGTCCGCGCCAATTTGTTGTAAAAAGTCAGTTTTTTGGTTTTCTGTCATCGGGGTTCCGCTTCGCACAGAAATTTCGCTATCTTTTTGAGCTTCTGCAATATCACTGTTTACTGCATTTTCCATATACAGGTCAGTAAGCGTGGGATGGTATTTGAAGCCAGGAGACAAGAAATCCGATACGCTGTCTTCCTTGATGCGAGCGATGCCGCTCACTTCAAGTTCAAGGCCGTCACTGCCGTTGAAGAAACTCTCAT
>JAGYML010000099.1 GCA_018400615.1 bacterium
GGTTTTTAAAACAAGAATTTTTGAGGTATAACCCGAGTTTGACAGTTGAAAAAGAATAAAAGAGACACTATCCGCTTATATAGCGGAATGTTGTCTCTTTTTAGTATAAATCATTTGTTGTGAACTATGTTTTTCAACTCAGCTTTCAGTTCCGCCTTTTTCATATAACTTCGGTGTAAAGGGCTATTTGAGTTGTCAACTATACGCTTGAATATTTCGTCTGTTTTATGCAAGAGATAGATGTTTCGTTCAAGTAGAACCGTGCTCGCACTATTAAGCGCTTCTTTTAATTTGCTCACTGAATATTTATGGTCGGTCTCCATTTGAAGTAGGCGGTAAAGCGTCAGTGATATGAAACAGGTAAGGAAATGCCCTTTGATATGTTCGTCGGTCCAAACGTAGACTGGACGCCCTTCCAGATCCGTTTTGGTCACCCTGAAGGAATCTTCAATGACGGATAACTGCCGATACTTGTCGATAATGTCTGCCGGTGTGAGGTCCAAGTCATTTGTAACGATGGCGTAATAGCCATCCAGAGCGATGTCTCGCTCATATTTTTCTTTGTCAAATTCATAATGGTTCTTTGTTTTGACGACTTCCCCCGTGTCCTTGTCATATTCTGTTTTCTTGAAGTATTTCTTTACACCGAACTTGTTGGATGCGTTCAAAAGGGATGGTTTGTTGATGAATTTATCGATTGTTTCATCCAGAAGTCCTCTTTTGCCGTGCTGATAGCGCTCCTCTTTCAAACTCCAGAAACACAAAAGGTTTTCTTTGATGGTTGATATGACCTTGTTCTGCTTGTTCTTGATTTCCCTTGTTCGTTTCACGGTCTTGTATTTGAAGGTGCCGGATTCATTCATGATATAGTCTTTCTGATCGAGCACGATGTCGGAAACTTCGTTTCCACGCATCCGGATTTTTTGACTGATGATGTAGGAATCGCCTTGCTTGTCAATATAATCAAGGTTCCTGCCACTGTTGTTCCCTTTGTCCGCGACGATGGAAATCTTTCCCAGGTTGTATTGTTTCTTGATCTTCTCAAGGATGGGTTTCATTGTCGAAAAGTCATTGGTGTTTCCCGGAAATAGCTCATAGGTGATCGGAATGCCATTGCGATCAATGAACAACCCCATTTGCACGATCCCTGTTTTTCGTCTTTCCTTGCTCACCCCTTTTTGTCTCAGCCCTTCCATTGCTTCTGATTCAAAATAATAGTTTGTCACATCATAGAAGACGAGTGAACAGTCTCTTCCGTATTCACTTCGAATGCCTTCATGCATTGCGTACGTCAATTCATCTTTGATGTCGGAAAAATAATCAAGGGATTTATACATGGCTTCCAGCTTGAAATCACTGAACTCAAAGAAGTAGTTGCCCTTGTTTTCATAGGCTCTTTTCTTGCTCCCGGGATTCAGACACCTGGAAAAAACCATCAACTTCAGGATGTCGTCCAGATCGTACTGACATTTCAATCGCTTCTGATAGCTTTTCATGAATGAGGATAGTCCTATCTTGTTATAGAGTCTTTCCAGGAAGACATAGCCATAGTTGACGGGTCTCTTATCAAGCGTCTGTAGCTTGTTCAAATCGATATTGAGCGGTTCTTTCTTCTCTTCCTTCAATCGCTTTGTTTCTTCCTTGGCCCACTGTCTTAATTCCTCAAGCGCGTTGGGATTGTCCTTGGTCAGGTCAGACAAATACCCGAAGGATTTCAATGTTTTCTGTTTGGTCTTCCCATCCTTCGTCCGGTACCCTTCGACCAGATAGACGATATAATCCTTTGTTGAGGCGCTCTTTGACAAGCGAATATACATGCTATCAGCTCCCTACGTAATCATTATACCATAGTTCACAAGAGTTCACAACATAAATATGAAAAATAATTGTTTTATAGTTTTGTAATCGAAAAAAGCATCTGAATCGCCAAAAATAGCGCTTCAAATGCTTCGGACATTTCTTATATTTTGTAGTGAACTCTTGTTTTATAGTCGTACAACTGTCAAACTCGG